>JAFLBG010000003.1:65156-157863 GCA_017303975.1 Bacteroidota bacterium | reverse complement strand
GGAATATTAACAATTTCCGAAAAGTGGAAAAGACATCTTTCTAGTGATTCTATCTATTATAAAACGGAAGATTATTTAAAAGAAAAATTTCCGGCATTTGAAAAAGACAGTGCAGTCATTTATATAAATGGCGCTATTTGCCCTACAAAAGAATTGGTTTCGGAAGTAAAAAAATTAAAAGAAGCTGAAAGGCTTGTACTAAAACACGATGGAAAAATAATTACCGTTGCAGAGTGCATTAATATCAATTCTGACTATCTAACAATTTCAGAAATTGAATGCACTTTCAAGCCTACTATTATTAAAAATTTATGGGATATTTTCTCAAAAAACGGAGAACAACTTTTACAGGACTTTGAGTTACTTACCAAGGGCAGAAAATCCCAACCAATTAGCAAAACAAATCAAGTAATAAAACCGGAGAATATTTTTTTAGAAGAAGGTGCTATTGTAGAATGCGCTATTCTAAATGCGTCCAGCGGCCCAATTTATGTTGGAAAAGATGCTGAAATTATGGAGGGAAGTATTGTGCGCGGGGGACTTGCTTTGTGTGAGCATAGTGCATTAAAGCTGGGGGCAAAAATATATGGTCCAACTACTATTGGTCCGTACTCAAAAGTTGGGGGCGAAGTAACAAACAGTGTGATACTTGGCTATTCGAACAAAGGGCATGATGGATTTTTAGGAAACTCTGTATTAGGCGAATGGTGCAATATAGGAGCCGATAGCAACAATTCTAATTTAAAAAATAATTATGCCGAAGTAAAACTTTGGAATTATCCACAAGAAAAATTTGTTGGCACCGGACTGCAATTTTGCGGATTAATAATGGGCGACCATTCTAAATGTGGCATAAACACTATGTTTAACACAGGTACCGTTGTTGGTGTAAGTGCAAATATTTTTGGAGCAGGATTTCCTAGAAATTTCCTACCAAGCTTTTCGTGGGGAGGTGCGGCCGGAATTACAACATACAGACTTAAGGATGCAATAGAAACAGCAGAGCGTGTGTACGAGCGCAGAGGGAAAAAGTTTGATGAGGTGGAACAAAAAATATTTGCACATGTTTTTGAGCAAACAGAAAAATTCAGAAAATAGAATTTAAAAAAACGTAAACAATTGGAAAACGAATTAAACTACATAGAAAAAAATAAAGAATCTTGGAACAAACGAACCGGATACCACGTAAAATCGGCATTTTACGATTTGGACGGGTTTTTAAAAGGAGCTTCATCGTTAAATGAAATAGAATTAAAACTACTGGGAGACATAAAAGGAAAAAGCATTTTACATTTACAATGCCATTTTGGACAAGACTCTATTTCCCTTGCCAGACTTGGCGCACAGGTTACCGGAATTGATTTGTCTGACATTGCAATTGACACCGCTACCTCATTGGCAAAAGAAACCCAAACATCGTGTAAATTTATTTGCTGCAATATTTACGATTTACCTAAACACCTTACAGAAAAATTTGATATTGTTTTTACAAGCTACGGAACTATAGGCTGGTTGCCTGATTTAAACAAATGGGCTCAATTAATTTCAACGTACCTAAAGCTGGAAGGAAAATTTATTTTCGCGGAGTTTCATCCGGTAGTATGGATGTTTGATAACGATTTTAAAACTGTACAATACAATTACTTCAACTCCGGTGCTATCATTGAAACAGAAATTGGAACCTATGCAGACCGCTCTGCTCCAATTAAACAAGAGTTTGTAACATGGAACCACAGCACATCAGAAGTGCTAACTAGTTTAATTGCGAATGGGCTCAAAATAGAATCGTTCGAAGAGTTTGATTACTCTCCACACAATTGCTTTACAAATACAACCGAATTTGAACCGAAGAAATATAGAATAACTCACCTTGGGAATAAAATTCCGATGGTATTTGCATTAACAGCAACAAAAATTAGTTGATTAGTTTATACTTACTCGCAGCATAGGTTTTTGAACATGCGTTAAAATGCCACCATTCGCTAGGAATGGCAGAGAAGCCACCTTTTTGCATTGCAGTTCTCAATATTTTCCTATTAGTTATTTGTTCTAGTGTAAGCAGTTTAGCGGCCAACAACTCCGCTTCTTTCGTGGGTTCAGCAAGTGCTCCAAAATAATCAAAATCTGTTCCCATATCCAATAAATTACCTGCCGTATCAACCAATGTCAAATCGACTGCTGCTCCATAATTGTGAAGCGAGTGCTTGGAGGGATGCGATAAATACTGCTGGTTATGCCCCATTTTTGTATGCAACGAATCCCATAACAATTTTTGAATATATACCGGGCGTGCTGCATCCCATATCAAAAGACGCAACTGTGGATTTTCTTGCTGTAGAAAAGTGTTTGCCAGCACAAGCTTTGCAGCAGTTTCAGTTTCTAAGTAAACTTCCGATAATCCTCCGTACAAATCTTTTTCAAGTACATTGCTGAACGAAGAATACCTCAATTGCTTTTGAATAGTACTATCCAAGGTGGAAACATTCACCAAACCTAAATCAATAAAATATTTTTCTAGCCGCGCCAGTGTATCTATCTTAAAATTGGTTTGCGGTACAACACTTACAGAATCAATAGTACGCTCAACGGCAACAGCTTCCCTTTCTTTGTAAACTGGCGATTTGCAGCTATACAGAAAAAATAAAAAGAACACTAACAATAAAGCCTCATCAAATGACGAGGCTTTATTAACAAAACATTCTATTTTATTTTTATTACGCATTCAGCATAACCGGCATAACCAACATAAGTAAATGTTCGTCATTCGAATCTTGCTTTGCAGGAAGAATAAGCGATGCACGATTTGGAGCAGACATTTGCAATTCAATTTCCTCGCAAGTTACATTGTTCAACATTTCAATTATAAAACGTGAATTAAATCCAATTTCCATATCCTCTCCTGCATATTGACAAGTCAATCGTTCGCTTGCTTCGTTAGAAAAATCAAGATCTTCTGCAGAAATGTTTAATTCATTACCAGCAATTTTTAAACGAACTTGGTGGGTAGTTTTATTAGAGAAAATAGACACCCTTTTCAATGAACTTAAAAATGCATTTCTATCTACTATTAAAATATTCGGATTATTCTGAGGAATAACAGCATCATAGTTAGGATACTTACCATCAATTAATCTACAAATTAAATTAGTTGCACCAAATGTAAACGATGCATTGCTTTTGTTGTATTCTACTTTAACTACATCATTTGCCCCAACGATATTCTTCAACAAATTCATTGGTTTTTTGGGCAATATAAACGAAGAGGCTGCCTTAGATTTAGCATCTGTTCTTCTGTATCGAACTAATTTGTGCGCATCCGTTGCTACAAAGGTTACGCTTTCTTCGGACAATTGACAGAACATTCCGGACATTACAGGACGTAAATCATCATTCCCTGCGGCAAATAATGTTTTGTTTATTGCAGTAGATAGCACACTTCCATTTACTTCAATTGATGAAGAAGATTGCATTTCAGGAGCTTTTGGATATTCTTCGCCTGAATAACCGGCCAACTTATACTTACCATAATCGGAACTTATTTCAATCGCAAATTTTTTATCATCGATATGAAATGTAAGCGGTTGCTCCGGAAAAGTTTTAAGTGTTTCCAATAGCAATTTTGCAGGCACAGCAATATTTCCGGAATCTTTTGATTCAATAACCAAGGTTGTAACGATGGTTGTTTCCAAATCGGATGCAGCAATTTTCAACTGCCCTTTTTCAATTTCAAATAAAAAATTATCAAGTATTGGCAGGGTGTTATTGGTACTCAAAACACCGGAGATAGATTGAAGATTTTTAAGTAAGGTCGAACTTGATACAATAAATTTCATGTATAAATAGTATTAAAATTAGTGTCTTTAAAAACTGTGGCTAAAATACAAATTAAATAGTATTATTTAAGATTATCGTAAAAGTTAAAGCTGCAATAACAACCTGATAATCAAACGCTATAAATTATTTTTTCTTAAAATAATTTATTTCAGGCATAAGTTTACCAAAAACAAAATACTGTATCACGGCAAATTCTTTTCCGTCATTTAGCAAAGCGTATAATCTATCCGGGTCATACTTCAATGGTTCTCCATATACATTTACCCTCCCTTTCTCGGCAGTCATTTTAAACAGCTTAATTTTATTTACGCTGTTTTTATTATCCGTTACCGAAATAATGGCATAATGTGGCGCTGCTAAAACAGAATCCTTTTTTGCAAAATTATTGGCAAGCGCTTCGTAGTGAATGTTTTGAAAATAGCTTAAATACTGTTTTACAGCAATGGTATCGAAGTTGGCAACAGGCTTTTGCGTTTGCAACTCAACAACAGAAAATGAATTGTTGCCATCATTTTTTACTTCAAAAGATTGTTCTGCATCTTCTGCAAACTGAACTTTTACCGAACGAATATTATTTGGCAAATACTTGAACACCGCTCTGTCGCGCCAATCGTCCTCGATAGTTAAATAGCGAGTAGTTAAATATCCATTAAACCCCGGAATAAACATGGCAAAAGGCATAGTAGAATTCTCGCCCGTTTCAGGATCGGCAAGCAACATGTAAGTACCCTCTTGATCTGCAGTTTCTCCTCCCACATAATACAATTTAGTAAGTTTATCGTTTTGATAAATCTCCACTTTAATAGAATGCGCTGCTAATGTTTTAATAATATTGGGTTGCGCCTTTTTGCCAACAGGGTTTAGAACTTCTAATGACTTAACGGTGGTTAACAACGTATTCATAATATCCATTCGAGCATAGTATTTAGAATTTACCATCCATATCCCATTAATTTTTTCGAGAAGAACACTGTTGTTTTTTTTATCGGCAAGAAATATTTTTGTGATAGAAGCAGTATCTGCAACAGCAAAATCTCTCAACTCCTTTCTAATTGTACTTTTAGAAGATTTGGTAATAATCAACCAAGTTGCTACCAATCCCAACAAAAATGTGGCAACAAAAATTAAAATATTTTTTTTCGACATCATTATTTAGCAAATTTATTTCTACGAATAAAATACAATACTACGCCTACAACCAAAACTAACATAACCGGAAAAGCAGTGTTTACAATTTGCCACTGCATCCTTTGCGTTTTTACTTTTTTCTTGTCCATCAAACGCAGGGTAACCTCTCTCGACCTTACAGTTAAAAGCCCCGAATCATCGCATAAATAATCAATACAATTCAGTACAAAGTTTTTATTTCCATACGTCTGACGGGTTGTTAAATCATACCCTAATGGATAAATATTTCCGGTAGAACGCTGCACCACATTCTTAATTACATCACCATCTGCCACAACAATCATTTTATTTTCTTTACTGCTTTCCTTAAATGCAATTTCCTTGCTTTGCTTAATGGCAGCAGTCAATCTATTTTTATAGACAGATTCGAACTGACCTTCTAATAAAACTGCCATTGGCAAAAATGCATTTCTAAATTTTCGTTCGTCAGGTTTAATATTTACCATAGCTAACGAAATGCGTGTAGGTGTATTAACGGTTCTTGCATACTTTGAGGTAGTAAGCAAAATGGATTTTCGAATTTCTTTATTGGTAAGCGTATCGATGGTGCTAGCAAATTCAAACTTTATAACGTCCAAATTTTTCACAATAGGATGATTGGTACTGGGCAATGACAATGGATTAAAAATCCACGGTTCCATTTCCCATCGAGGTTGATTGCCCACCAACGCTTTATTTACAAGTATTGCAGACGATTGCATATCTTGCACCAAATTCGGATTGATTCGCACTCCGTACTTAAAAAGCAAGTCTTCTAAATTCATTCCGTTGTTAAGTCCCATTGTATTTCCTCGCGACAAGCTATCTAAATTGGTATATACCATATCCAGCAGCCACAATACTTTTCCACCGTTCATCACAAATTGATCTAGCACAAATTTATCTTTATCAGAAAAGGCAGAATCGGGCTTGGCAACTACAATGGCCTTGTATTTGGGCCTTACAGTGTAAACACCGTTTCCACTTGAATCTCTATCCATCAGCGATGCTAAATTTTCATTTAGCGCAACTCGCTCCACATCATAGTATTCTTTAAGCGATTTTACAATATCGCCAACAGCAAGTGTATCGAGCTCTCCATGCCCTTCGGTAAATGCAATCCGTGGTTTTAACGGAACATTTAATTTACGAATGGTGCTTGCAAATTCATATTCCAACGACTGAATAGAGTTGTTTAAAACCATTTCCGGAGGAACACCAATTTGATTTTTCAACAACTGCCAAGGCATTTCTCTGCCTTTGTAGGTAACCATTGCAGCCGGAAAAATAATTTGCTCAGATTTTCCGTTTTCTTCGTTTACCTCTAAATTAGTTGGCATTAGACCCTTTTCGTAAAGCTGTCTATACACATTCTCTCGCTCCGTTTTATCGGTGCTGGCTGATGGATTTACAAATTCATACTCAATATTATCGTTTGCACTTGCCCTAAACTCTTCGAGCAACAATTGTGTTTCGTTGCGCAATCTTTTAAAACCAGCAGGAAATTCTCCCTCTAAATACACCTTTACATAAATAATATCATCAACGTTTTGTAATAGCGTTTTTGTAGCAGGCGCAAGTGTGTAGCGCTTTTCGGAAGTTAAATCAAAACGATAAAAAACGTACTTAGAAATAATATTACACAGCACTACTATTGCAAATAGTAGCACCAGTTTTAGTAAATCATGTTGTTTGTTTTTACGTTTCATTTGTTCATTCACAAATTACCATTTTCTACTTTCAAGTACGGTTTTAGTAAACAGTGTAAACAAAGCTATTACACTAAAAAAATAAATAACATCCCGCGTATCTACTACTCCCCTGCTCAGCGATTTGTAATGTTCATTTATTCCCAACGACAGAATAAAATCATCTACCTTGCCCAAAAATTCAAATGCTGATATTGTTTCAAATCCATAACACATAACCAAGCACAAGCAAATACAAATTATAAACGCTACAATTTGATTGTCTGTAATAGATGAAGAAAACACACCAATAGAAACATACGCAGCGCCTAATAATAACAAGCCTATGTAGGAACCCCACATTCCGCCTGTATCAATATTGCCTTTCGGATTGCCTAATTGGTAAACAGAATAAAAATAAATAAGTGTAGGAAGCAATGAAAAAACTACTAACGTAACATTCGCAAAAAATTTAGCAAGCACAATCTGCAATTCCGAAATTGGTTTTGTAAGGAGAAACTCTATGGTTCCTGCTTTTTTTTCATCGGCAAAAGAGCGCATGGTTATTGCCGGTATTAAAAACAAATAAACCCAAGGTGCAATTATAAATAAGGAATCTAGGGTAGAATAGCCATAGTCCAACAAATTAGTTTCGAACGGCAAAACCCAAATCATTAGCCCGTTGAAAAGCAAAAATACGCCTACAACAATGTAGCCAATTAATGAGTTTAAGAATGTTAATATTTCCTTTTTATAAAGTGTGTACATTGTTTATTACATGCCTCAAAAATAATACATTTGTCAGCGTTAATTTAAAGATAGTTACAAAACGCATATACCCTGCAATAATAAATCTAGAAATAGTAACCATTTGATTGTGAATAAAAGCATCACAACATATTTCGCTTGCATTAGAAGACTATTTACGGTAGCCTTTTTGGTATTATTTATTACTAAAGAAAGTAGTTCGCAAAAACATAAAAACATTTGGTATTTTGGAAATGGAGCGGGTATCGATTTTTCGCAAGGACAAGTAATTCCGCTTGTAAATGGCGAATTATATACCAATGAAGGCTGTGCAGTTGCAACCAACCGGTATGGAAAACTTCTATTTTATACAGATGGAAGAAAAGTGTACGACCAAACAAATAAACAAATGCCCAATGGGGTTGACCTAGCAGGTGGCTATTCCTCTACACAATCTGCTGTAATTATTCAAAAACCCGGAGACAATAAAACCTTTTACATATTTACAATTGATGAACAGGGAGAAGCAAGTGGCTTAAATTACTCAATGGTAAACATGAATTTAAATTATGGGCGAGGCGATGTTACCATAAAAAATCAACAATTAATTGCACCAACAACCGAAAAGCTTGTCGCCATAAATCATTGCAACGGCAAGGACGTATGGATAGTTACACACCAATGGAATAGCAATCACTTTTACAGCTATTTGGTAACTGAATTTGGAATAAAAGCCCCCGTTATATCAAAGGTAGGACTTGTGCATAAAGATTACGGAAGTGGCAACAACTCGGAGTCAATTGGCATGTTGGTAGCTTCCTACAATGGCACACGTTTGGCATGTGCTATAAATAAATTAAAAAATAATAATGTGGAGCTGTTTAATTTTAATCCTTCTTCGGGGCAAATAACGAACCCTGTACCTATTAGTGTGCAAGGCACAGCGTATGGCGTTTGTTTTTCGCCAAACAATACTAAGTTGTATGTTTCGGTAGATGCAGAGCCATCCTTTGTGTATCAACTAGATTTGAGCGCCAAGGTAATAAGCAGTTCGGCTATTGCAGTAAGTGTAAATAAAAAACAGCGACACTCTTCCATGCAATTAGGACCTGATGGGAAAATATACATAGCCACCGGAAACACCTATCTTGATGTTATTGAAAGTCCCAACTCCAGAGGAATAGCTTGTAAATACCGACATGCTAAAATTGATTTATCAAACAGACATTGCACCTTTGGACTACCTAGCTTTGTAGAAAATTATAATAACGAATACAAGCTAAATTTAGGAAGAGACACCACCGTTTGCACCAATATTTATTTTTTAGAATCAAACATAAAAGCAGATAATTACCAATGGTCGAACGGAGAAAACGGAGAAGCTATTGCGGTGAAGAAAAGTGGCATCTACTGGCTTAAAACTACGCATGGTTCGTGTTCGCAAATAGATAGTATAAAAATATTGCTTACCAAACCCAGTTCTTTAAAATTAGATTTAGGAAACGACACCTCCCTGTGTGATACATCGTTAATGCTATACAGCGGCATTAAGGCAAAAGACTACACCTGGAGCACCGGAGCAAAAGGACCAGAGCTTAAGGCAATGAAATCGGGAAAATACTGGCTTCGAATTTCCGACAACAATTGCCATGTTACAGATACGATTGAACTAAAATTAAAAGGCAAACCTATTTTTATTCCGGCTACAGATTTTATTCCTAAGAACAATGGCTTTAACGAAATATTCGATTACATCATAGACAACATCGACTATTTTGATTTAAAAATTACTAATGCCAGTGGAAAAACTGTTTTCAAATCAAAAGACCCAATTATAAAATGGGATGGTACTGTAAAAGGAAAAGTTGCCCCTGCGGGTATTTATTATTGGACATTAAAATACAAATCGAACTGCTTAGGAAAAACCACGTACAGCAAAAAAGGAGAAGTAAAACTGTTGCGCTTTAGTGGATATAATTAAACAATAGAATTTTTCATAAAAAAGAACGCCACTGAAATATTTCAGAGGCGTTCTTTTTAGGTATGTAGAATACTATTTATTCTTCAACTACTTCGAAGTTTACTTTTACAATAACTTCTTTGTGCAACTTAACATCGGCAGTATAAGTACCTGTTGTTTTAATTGCATTTTCGTTCATATTAATATTTTTTCTTTCTACATCGTATCCTTGCTTCTTCATAGCTTCAGCAATTTGAACAGATGTTACCGAACCAAATATTTTACCTTTTTCTCCTACTTTAGTAGCTACTTTTATAACTATATTTTTAAGAGTTTCGGCATTAGCAAGCGCAGCAGTTTTTAACTTTTCTTCTTTGTGTGCTCTTTGCTTAACTGTTTCGGCAAGAATTTTTTTATTCGTTTCGTCCGCTACAATAGCCAATCCTTTTGGAATAAGGAAATTTCTACCGTATCCGGCTTTCACTTTAACTAGCTCATCTTTTGAGCCTAGTTTATTTACATCTTGTTTTAAAATAATTTCCATTGTAATTTGTTTTTCAATTTTATTTTAATAAATCGGCCACATAAGGCATTAACGATAAGTGTCTTGCTCTTTTTACTGCTTGAGAAACTTTACGTTGATACTTTAAAGAAGTACCTGTAATTCTTCTAGGCAATAATCTACCTTGATCGTTTACAAATTTCAATAAGAAATTAGGATCTTTATAGTCAATGTATTTAATTCCACTTTTTTTGAAACGACAGTATTTTTTCTTTTTAACATCCACTGTCGGAGGATTTAAATATCTTATTTCGCTTGTGTTGTCAGCCATTGTAATTAGATTTTAATTTTTTTGAATTTAATTTAGATTGTTCTTAAGCAGTAGCAGCTTCTTGCTTTTTCATTTTGCCTGCACGTTTTTTCTCGTTATATGCAATAGAATGTTTGTCTAATGCAATTGTTAAATAACGTAGAATTCTTTCGTCACGCTTGAACGTAAGTTCCAACTCTGCTACTACAGAACCTTCCCCTTGGTATTCAAGTAAGTGGTAAAATCCTGTTGATTTCTTTTGAATTGGGTACGCTAATTTGCGCAATCCCCAGTTCTCTTCGTGTATCACTTTGCAGCCTAGGTCTTTTAAGGCCTTGCGATACTTAGTTACCGTTTCCTTTGCCTGTTCTTCAGACAAAACGGGAGTCATAATGAAAACGGTTTCATACTGATTTGCCATTTTTTTCTCAGTTTTTAATTGTTAATAATTTGTTTAAATGAGGCGCAAATGTAGGAAAAATAATCGAATTACGAAAAATTAAGCCTATCAGCACTCGTAACACACCAATACCCAACCAGCTAATTATCAAACAATTAACGCAAAATCATCGAAAAGGCACTAAAATATAAATTTTGAAATACTGCATTTACCTACCTTTTTTAGATATAAACGGTAAATTTGCAGACTTACAACTAAACCAAATTACAATGTACATAGAACAATTATACACCAATTGCCTGGCAGAAGCTGCATATTATATTGAATCGGAAGGAGAAGCTGTAATTATTGACCCCATAAGAGAAACAGCACCTTATCTTAAAAAACTAGATGCCAGAAAAGCAAAACTAAAATTTGTGCTTGAAACGCATTTTCATGCCGATTTTGTTTCGGGACATATTGACTTGGCCTCCAAAACAGGAGCTACTATTGTTTTTGGTCCACAAGCTGAAACCAACTACAAAACATACACCGCAAAAGACAATGAAGTGTTTACGGTAGGTAAACTTAAACTAAAAGTATTGCACACACCGGGGCACACACCCGAATCTACATGCTACTTATTGCTGGACGAAAACGGAAAAGAGCATTGCATATTTACAGGAGATACTTTGTTTGTAGGCGATGTTGGCCGACCTGATTTGTTGGACGGCAAAATGACCAAGGAGGAATTGGCATCTATGATGTACGATTCGCTAAACACAAAAATAAAACCATTGGCAGACGATGTAATTGTATATCCTGCGCATGGGCCCGGCTCTGCGTGCGGAAAAAACATAGGCAAAGAAACCTTTAGCACTATTGGCCATCAAAAAACCAATAACTATGCATTGCAAAATATGACACGCGAAGCATTTATAAAAGCAATCACCACAGGGCTTACAGCACCTCCTGCGTATTTTTTCAAAGATGCTTTTATAAATAAAAACGGGTATGCAAATATTGATACTCTTTTACAAGAAACCATAAAACCATTGTCTGTAGCTGATTTTAAAGCTGCGATGCAACACGGTGCTACGGTTTTAGACACACGCACCGCTGACGATTTTGAAAAAGGATTTGTAAAAGGCGCTATTAACGTGGGGTTGAACGGATCGTACGCTATTTGGGCTGCAACAGTTATTGACATTCAAACTCCGTTGGTACTAGTTGCTGACGAAGGCAAAGAAGAAGAATCGATATCGCGCCTAACACGTGTTGGGTTCGAAAATATAAAAGGCTATTTGCAAGGAGGATTTACTGCCTGGAAAAATGCCAACGAAGCTACAGATACAATAAAATCAATTACTCCGGAAGAGTTTGCTGTACAAGCAACAGACGCAACAGCAACAATATTGGATGTTAGAAAACCATCAGAATTTGAGCAAGGCTTTGTAACCAATGCACACAATGCAGAATTGGCAACGTTAAATAGCACTATGGATACACTCAACAAAACAGGCAACTACCTGATACATTGCGCAGGTGGCTACCGCTCTATGGTTGCGGCATCTATGCTTAAAGCAAAAGGCTTTGAACATGTAACAAATGTGTATGGAGGATTTGGAAAAATAAAAGCAACCAATGCCCCATTAAGCATTCCATCGGTGGTATAAATGCGGTCGATAGTAAAAGTGGATATTTCTGATACTGTTAGGGGTATAAGCAAGTTAGGTGCAAGCGGAGCGGACGACACAGCCGACATCAAATGAACTCTAAATTGGACTACAAAATGCAAAAAGCACAAACACTTGATAAGAGCATAAAAGCAAACTTGAATAAAATTGGATATGGCTAGTAAGGAACTAATTCAATATGGTGAGCTGCTTCAGAAGCTGAAGGAAAAAATAAAAACCGCTCAGCAAAAAGCCATATTAGCTGTAAATAACGAGTTGCTTTCCGTTTATTGGGAAATTGGAAATGCAATAGCAGAACAAGAACAACAGGCTGGCTGGGGTGGAAAAATTATAGATAAATTGGCTACCGATTTAAAAGCCGAATTTTCGGAAATGAAAGGGCTTTCCCCCCGAAATTTACGCTATATGCGCGATTTTTCCTTAGCCTATCCTGCATTTGTGCAGCAGCCAGCTGCAATTTTGCAAGCACCACTTGCAAAATTAGAAACTACTGAAAATAAGCAAGATATACTTTTGCAAGCGGCACTTGCAAAATTGAGCTGGTACCACCATATAACCTTGCTGGACAAAGTAAAGGATACCACTACCCGAAATTTTTACATTCAAAAAACAGTAGAAAACGGATGGAGTAGAAATACTATGGTACACCAAATAGAAGGTGGATTACATAAAACACAGGGTGCATTGGTCAATAATTTCAGTAGCACCCTGCCCGCATATCAAAGTGAACTAACACAGCAAGTTTTCAAGGATCCATACAACTTTGACTTTATAATGCTAGGCGAAAAAGCCAAAGAAAGAGACTTGGAAGATGCCCTTATGACGCATGTCACCAAAGTATTACTGGAACTGGGCGCTGGTTTTGCTTTCATGGGACGTCAAAAAAGATTTGATGCCGGAGGACGTGAATTTTTTGTCGACCTCCTTTTCTACCATACAAAATTACGCAGGCACATTATTATTGAATTAAAGATTGGCGAGTTTGAACCCGAATATGTGAGTAAGATGAATCTTTACCTGGGCTTAGCCGATGACCAACTAAAAGGAGAGCATGATGAACCCGCCATTGGCTTAATACTCTGTAAAACCAATAATAAAATTGTGGCAGAGTATGCACTGCGTGATACAAGCAAACCCATTGGCATTGCTGAATACAAAATTGCGAAACGATTACCTGAAAACATACAAGGTGAATTGCCAAGCATTGAAGAAATTGAACAACGTGTAGATGAAGAGATAAAGGAAGCTCAAAGCCCAGTAGATTTACGCTTACAAGCCATCAAAGAAAAAATAAAAAGCATAAAAACAGATGAAATACAAACTCCTGCAACCTTTGAAATATTAAGCCAGTTGTATAAAAACGGATTACGTGTACTATACACGGAGATTATTAATAAAGTAAAAGTATTTGAAGAGGATTTTTATTCTAAAAGTTTTCATTGGCATTGCAGCCATAATAATTTCAGTAATCTGGATGATGTGGATAGATTTTGGAAACAAGAAGAAAACCTTAAAAACATTTTCGAATTTAGTTTTCAAGTACGATTAGATGGCTTTAAGAAAGCAGGTACCGAATATGGAAATTTTTCGCACACGCTTTCATTCAAAATTGATAAATACCATTATAGCTTTGTTTTGGTAAATTATAATAACCAACAACCCTTTTTAAAAAAATTGTACCATCAAGCATTAACCGGAAACGACAGAAACAAAATTACCGATGTTATTACCAATGAAATAATAAATGATATCGAACAAATTCTTGAGCGCGTAAAAGAAAGTAAATGAGCTATAAGCTAAAAACATTAATCGTTTTTGACACCAACGTACTAAGAGAAATGCATGGTAAAGAGGTTGCATATAGTAAGTTCTCCTTTGGTAAAGCTTATGAGGAACTAAACAGTTTTATAAATGAAAATGGTTTAGCAGGTGATGTAGTACTTACAGTTTCCACCATGGTAATTGAAGAATTAAAAAATCAAAAGAAAAGAGCCTACGTGCAGGATGTTAACGATTTAAAAGAAATAGTAAAGCGTTTAGTAGGCTTGCCACACATCGCTAAAAACTCCATAACTATTCCTGATGAAAATTTTGATTGCGAAATTTTTGTTGAAGAAAACGCAAAGAAGTTTATTGAAGAAAATGGGATAAACACATTGATTTATAAAGACGAACATTCAACTTCTATTTTATCTAATATGATAAAAAAAGTTGCAACAGTTGACAAACCAAAAGTGCTAAAATTTTTCCACCGCCCCAGACTGTGAATAATTTATCGAAAACTACTTGACGGGGGATTAATAATATTGGCTACATTTGACACGTATTGACAAATCAAATTTTGTACAATGAATTCATTAGGAGAGAAAATAAGGACAATAAGAGAATCGAAGAGTTTACTGCTTCGACAGGTTGCTGCTCATCTCGAAATCGACACCGCTTTAATTAGTAAAATTGAACGAGGCGAAAGACGGCTTACAAGAGAACAAGTAATTAAACTTGCTAAATTTTACAACGTGACAGACGAAGAATTATTAACTCTTTGGCTTAGTGACAAACTTCTCGACACCATAGAAAACGAACCATTTGCAATGCAAGGATTAAACAAGGCAAAAACCATTTTAAAAACATTAATATGAAAACCAGAATAGCAAAACCATTTTTAAAATGGGCTGGAGGAAAAACCCAACTAATTAATGAAATTGAAAGATTGTTACCTTTTGAAATCACTAATAAAGAATTCACATACGTTGAACCTTTTGTTGGTAGTGGTGCTGTTTTATTTTGGATGCTTGAAAATTTTCCAAAATTAGAAAAAGCAGTAATTAACGACATAAATTCTGATTTGATAAACACTTATAGAATCATAGCATCAAAGCCAAAAGAACTTATTTCTATTCTTCAAATTCTTCAAGATGAATATCACAACCTTGACGGAAAAGATGACAAAAAAAAGGAATACTACTACAAAAAAAGAGAATTATATAACACAAGAAAAGAAGGACAAAGCGGACAAGCAGCTCTGTTTATTTTTCTTAATCGTACTTGTTTTAACGGTTTGTACAGAGTAAATAAAAGCAATGGGTATAATGTTCCAATGGGTAGTTATAAAAAGCCCACCATCTGTGACGACCAAAATATTTTGGCTGTGAGTAATGTTTTGCAGAAAGTTGAAATACTTTGCGGAGACTATGAAGCAACATTAAAAGAAGCATCTTCTAATTCGTTTTTTTATTTCGATCCTCCATATAAACCATTAAGTAATACATCAAGTTTTAACTCTTATGCAAAAGATGAATTCAATGATGAAGAACAAATTAGACTTAGAAATTTTTGTTCAAAACTTGAAAAGCAAGGACACAAATGGATGTTGAGCAATTCCGATGTTAAAGGCAAAGACACAAACAATAATTTCTTTGATGAAATTTATGCTGATTTTTCTATTGCAAGAGTGAAGGCAAGAAGAAGCATTAATGCAAATCCCGAAAAAAGGGGTGAATTAAACGAACTATTAATCACAAACTATAACTATGAACAAGCTTTGCAACCTGCTTAATCTGCAAAACGAAGATTTGCTTTTCGATAAAATTACGCAAAGCTTTAAAGAGAAAATTACAAAATGGGATTACTTTGTTAATTGGGCTAAAGTATTCAGTAATATTGAACCGATTGAAAAGGAATTGAATTTATTGAACTTTCTGATTGGGAAAAATGATATTGAAACGGAAGCTTTCAATTTGATTAAGCAATATCCTCAAGTAATTAAAGCTTTTCCTACTCTTATAGCTGTTCGTGAAAAATCAATTGATATTTTAATTGATTCCAAGAATTTTATTTACAAAAAATATTCATTTACAAAAGGAAAACTTACGGATGAAGAATGCAAAGAATTAGCATACTTCGTAGTAAATTCTGGAATTGGCGAAATACTAAAAGACAAGAAGGTGAAAAATCTTGTTGACTATGCAACAGGCGTTGAAGTAGGATTAGATAGTAATGGTAGAAAAAACAGAGGTGGTACACTTATGGAAAGCTTAGTTGAGGAATTCGTTTCTGATACTTGCCAAAATTTAGGATTTCAATATATGGCACAAGCTACTTCCAAGAAAATAAAAGAACAATGGAACTTAGATGTTATAGTTGATAAATCATCTAGGCAACTTGATTTTGCAATTAATAAAAACGGAAAATTATTTTTTATAGAATGTAATTTTTATGGTGGTGGCGGTTCAAAACTAAAATCTACAGCTACTGAATATATTGAAATGAATCGTTATTGGAACACGCAAGGCATTGAATTCATTTGGATAACCGATGGTGCGGGTTGGAGATCAACTTTAAAACCGTTAAGGGAATATTTTGATAAGGCCGATTACTTGTTGAATTTGGAAATGCTAAAAGACGAGGTCTTAAATAAGATATTGAATTAATTATGGATGTAACTACTTACGATTTTAAAGGGAATGTTTCAGAGAAGGAAACTGCATTATTTTTCCACAATATGGAACTTTCTTGTGTTTCATTAAACTGGAAGATGAAGAATGAAAAAAAAATTGATGATGGTGAAGTGGATGGAGTATTCTGTGACAATATAAATCAGCTATATATTATTTATGATGATAGCATAAAAAAAGATGACCGACAAGATAAAGTTTCAAAATTCCTTAATAAATGGAAAGATGAAGGGAATCAAAATGACCTTCGGGAAGACCTTAAGTTAAAAGACTATCCTATTTACGTAATTTATATAGATAAATCAGAAAAGGATTCAAAACTAGAATCGATCAATTATGTATTAGATGATTTTACAAAAATTGTATACACCGAAGATTATCTCTACTTTGAACGGATATTCAAAATAGTAGGAAAATGGGCAAAAAACGATTTATACAACTTTCTAAATATTAAACCACGAAAAATAAAAAAGGAGTCAATTACTGCTACACAAATATGGGTCGGCAATACTCCAGCTTTTGTTTTTGCAGATAGAGTGGAGAATATATTAAATTATAGTTTTATCTCGAGAAGAAAAAACAATTCAATTGGCTATCAAAGATTAGTTGATAAAAAAAGAGTAGATAAAATGGCTGCATTAATAAAGTCAAATCGCATTAATGCATTCCCAAATTCAATCCTTTTAAATTGTGAAGATGACATCAGTTTTGTTCCAAAGCCAAAATCTGAATGCCCTTGTAAAGTTGAATTTGATTTGCCAAGTAATTTTTCGTCTTGCAAAGTGGTAGATGGACAACATCGGTTACTTGCTTTTAGCAAATTGGAATCCCGAATTCAAGATTCTCATTCTCTTCCAATTGTATTATTTCAAAAAATGCCTTTAGAAGATGAAATTCAAACATTTATTGAGATTAATGACTCACAAAAGGGAATTGATCCAAATCTAATATACTCTTTAAAGGCTGATCTGAAATTTCAATCTGGCACAAAGGAGAATAGAGAAAAAATAGCAGTTCAAATAGCAAAAAAATTAAATGAATCATCAGGTCTATTTAAAGAAAATGTATTTTTTGGTAATGCAGGCGAAGAACGGAAAAAGAAAATAACATTAACTACAATTGTACAATCCATACTTGACTTTAAAATTGTTGATTCTAACAATGGTTTTTTGCAATTGGAAGAACAGGATATTGAAACACCTTATTCCAAAATAAAAAATTTTGTGAGTATTCTTTTATCTAAAGATTCATCAAACATTAACTTTTATAAGTCTACTAACGGAATTCAACTGATATTAAAATTCACCTCTCTTCTAAATCGCAACATAGAAAAGAATAATATCAATGTTGCCATAGATTTAGCAATTGACGAACTTATAAAAAGCATAAATAAAAATAAAATTTCTTTGCAAAAGAAATACGGCAAAGCAGGTTTCAACTCCCTTTCAAATATAATCTTGAATGACATTAAAGCGAGTAGTGCTAGTTTTAGCAAGATGGAACTTGAAACAAAAAAATTAAAGTGATTAATCCATATTTTAAATCAACAGACAAAAATTTCTATCTTCTTAAAGGAGATACAATGAATCTATTGCCTGAATTTGAGCATAAGTTTGATATGGTTTTCGCAGATCCTCCATACTTTCTTTCTAATGATGGATTGTCAATTCAAAGTGGAAAAATTGTTAGCGTAAACAAAGGAAAGTGGGACAAATCAGAAGGGTTTGAATATGTAAATGATTTTAATAAAAAATGGCTTTCATTAGTGCGTGAGAAAATGAAAGATGATGCTACCATTTGGATAAGTGGCACAATGCACAATATTTTTTCAGTTGGTCAAATACTTACCGAATTGGGTTTTAAAATTTTGAATGTTATTACTTGGGAAAAGACTAATCCACCACCAAATTTTTCTTGCCGTTTTTTCACTTATTCAACTGAACAAATTATCTGGGCTAGAAAAAGTGAAAAGGTTCCTCATCATTACAACTATGAATTAATGAAACAGATGAATGATGACAAGCAAATGAAAGATGTTTGGAAACTTCCTGCAATCGCACCTTGGGAAAAAGCTTGTGGTAAACACCCGACACAAAAACCTCTTTCCGTTTTAACCCGTTTGATTTTAGCATCTACAAAACCCAATGCTTGGATATTAGATCCTTTTACGGGTGGAAGCACTACAGGTATTGCAGCGAATTTAGCAAACAGACGATTTTTAGGAATCGACCAAGAAGAAGATTTTTTGAATATTAGTAAAAAACGAAAATTAGAGATTGAAAATCCTGCAACTGCCGAACTGTTTAGAAATCGAATTGCGGGTTTCATTGACAAAAAACAATTTTCGTTATTTATTGAAAGTGAAACACCGACAACAGACATTAAAGTTGCACTTGGTTTTTGCCGTTCTAAAGAACTCAAAAAATTAAAGACAACCAAGACCTTTTATTTTCATGCAATTGAAAGCAACAATGCTGTTAAAGACTTTCCCTCAGGCATTCTTGACGCAACAAGACTTTTAATTTATTCAGGTGGCAGGAGCAAACCAATTAATCTAACAGGGCACTATTCTGAAATAAAATCTATTGAATTAAAACACAAACTGAAAATTAAAGGCAAAGAAAAATCGAAGACAGAATTTTATTATGAAATTATTTTAGAGGATTGTTTTCAAGAATCGAACGACCTGAAATTTGCTATAAACCCCAAAAAACTATTTGACAAATCAGATGACAAAAACAGCAAGCTATTGCAACAATTTTTACCTGCGCTAACAACGTGGGACAGAGTAATTAAATCTAGCGAAAAGCTCAATGCCAGCGCTTCTTAGTCATGCATATTTGCAAGCAACACAAAACCAAGCACAAACCAAAAATTACAAAAGAGTATGCCTACACAACGCAAGGGAAATACGAAGTATTCGCGAACACCTTTAACAATAAAAATGACGTGAGTAAAATTCAAAATATTTTATCCTGCCCTTCAAAAAAAATAAAACACCCGATACACAAGCCAGACAAAAAAGCACTCGACAAATGACACAAACGGACGAGATAGAAATGGTTGTAACCCACTGTAAGCCGCAAAAAGTTGAGCCATTCAAAAATAGAAAACAAGGAGTGCTTTACTAAATTAAAACGAACACAACAACGCAGAATTCAAATCTACTATTGGTAAAGGCTATAGACTTGATGGAACAAGGCATCCTCATTCATGGTCTATTGTAAACACAAAAGACTGTTTAAAATGGTTAGAACAATTTATAAAATAAAACTACGCACAAAATTGTGCTTTATAAAAGCTGGGCAGTTGTTAAAAATTAAACGTTAGTAGTACTAATTTACTTGTGTACTAAACTGAAACATTCCATACCAAACTCCAACCTTTGCAATGCGAAGAACAGTTAGAAAGAAGTTTGAGATGCAATCAAAAGATTATTTATAGATTTACTTTAATGACTTTAATACCTAATAAATGAAATCACTATATGTTTATATTCTTATTGCAACTGGTCTTTTAAGCTGTACAAGCCAAACGCAACAATCAGACAATAAGGCGTTGGATAGTTTGACTACTATTTCTGCAGATACAATTGCAAAAATTGACACCTCTAGCTTTGGTTATGAAGATTATGGAAAACTGGAAAGTTATTTAGCTAAAAATAAAATAAATAGTAGCAGTCTTCAAGTCATAGATTATGATTGTGCAATATTGATTTACCCAACCGAGAATCAAATTAAGGAAATGGAAAAAGAAAATGGCGAAGAAGCTTTTTATACTATTGCAGAAGACAGTCAATTTTACCAAGGAAATGCAATTGGAATAATAGACTCTCTTGGAATAAAAACGATAAAAGCATCAGGACAATTTTTGAGATTGAAGGGTGATAATGAAACCTGGGATCTAGATATAAGAAAAAAGAATTTACCTGCATGGAATATTATTTTCTTCAAAAGTGCAAAAGAGCCTCAAATAATATCAGCGATTGATTTGACTATTGAACAAACAAAGCATTACTTTGAACTTAAATAAAAAGAAAAGTGATTTGCCGGCACACAAAGAATTAATAAGGCCTTTGTTGGAATGCAAGTTTTTTTAGTGCGCAGCAAGTTTTGGGTTAACAAAGTCATGAAAATTTACTTTCCTATTCTAGAAATATTTTAAGCCCTTAATTCAGCGTAGCGCCTTGCTACGCTTTTTATACTGCAACCTCCTGCCATATTAATATAAATCCCGTTTTGTTTGATGCTGTGTAATCTTCCCACAAGTTGAGCCATTTAATACAAGCAGCTAGCCACTATTGCATCTTAATCTGCGCTATTGTATCTTTATCTACACCCATTTATAGCATATTATTTTAACAACACCGTAAAATGAATAACACAAAACTAACAACACTACACGTACTAACAGCGATGCTTTTTGCAGTATCGGGTATAGCACAAAATAAAATTATCTGTGGACATGATTTGTACATGAATCAGCTAGAGAGTAAATATCCAGGCTTTAAAGAATCGGTATCTAAAACTTTTGTTGACACACAAACGAAAGGTGCCACCAATAAAACCGCTACAAATAGCAATTATGTAGTTAATGTGGTTGTGCACGTAGTTTGGAAAAATGCCATCGAAAACCTAGACGATAGTATTATCCAATCGCAAATTGATGTACTGAACGAAGACTTTAATAGATTAAATGCAGACTCTGCAAATCTGCGCAGCCTATTTCAGCCTATAGCAGGCAATGCGCACATTACGTTTAATCTTCATCAAATAAAGAGAGTTCAAACTACGGCTTTATTCGACCCTTCGGCAGGAGGCATTCCCTTTGATATGAAATACGACAGCTTAGGAGGCAGCAGCGCTGTTGACCCTACACACTTTTTAAATCTATGGATTTGTAAAATTCAACCACTTACCTTTTTAGGTTTCCCTGTTGGGCAAATTTTAGGTTTTGCCTTTCCTCCTGCCAATCTTGCTAATTGGCCTGCAAACTCAGAGGCCCCTGCAATTGGAGAAGACGGAGTGGTAATTGACTATCGGTGTATAGGAAGAAATAACCCTAATACCATAAGCGTTACAGGCAGTACCAACTTAACAATAAAAGGCAGAACACCCGTTCATGAAATTGGCCACTACCTTGGATTGCGCCATATATGGGGCGATGGAAGCAATTTTGGTGGCAACAATTGTCAAGGGAATGATGGAATTGCAGATACGCCTAATGCAAACGACCAATCTCAATTTGATTGCAATACAACAAAAAACACTTGTGTAGATGCTGCTCTTCCATGGACCACACTAGATGCACCGGATATGGTAGAAAATTTTATGGACTATTCTGCAGAAACTTGCATGAATACATTTACCAACGGACAAGCTGCTCATATGCAAAATATTCTTAATGGTCCTCGTGTTGGTTTGTTACAGCCGGTAGGAATAATGAACGACATTAATTTGGCAAGTACAGTTTTAGTATTTCCTAACCCCGCTCAAGATTTTATTCAACTTCAATCTTCTGCAAAAAAAATAACGACTATTGAATTGCTAGACATAACAGGACGTTCAATAATTGCAATGCCTTCTGTTTTTGATTATGCAGTTACAATCAATACAACTCAGGTTGCAAAAGGTGTTTACTCAATAAAACTATTGCTCGAAAACAACAACAGCATTTCTAAAAAAGTGATTATCGAATAGAAGATTCGTTACTAGGCTACGTCCTTTCGTCCAATATTTACCAAATAACCAAACACGGCTGCGGTAAAAAACATTAATAAACTATATATAGCAGGCGGTATGCTCATAGCACTATTTCCAATTACAGTAATTGCAATATAAATAGCAAGCGTTCCGTTGTGTATGCCTATTTCCATACCAATAGCAATAGCTTGTTTTAAATCTAGTTTAAACAATCTGGGAATATAATATCCGGCAGCCATACTTAAAACATTGAATACAAGTGCAGCAAAACCTACTTGTTTAAAAAACTCAACAATGTTTGCCTTCTCTTTAATTACAGCAGCTACAATGATAAGCACTAAAAAAAGTGCAGATAAAATTCTAACTGGCTTATCTAGCTTAACCGATAATCCGGGAGATTTCGATTTTATCATCATTCCAATTGCAACCGGAACAAGCACAATGGCAAACACTTCGATAATTTTTTTAAACTGCATTGGGATTACCTGCCCCGACTCCATAAAATAGTCGATAGATAGATTTACAATAAACGGAAGTGTAAAAAGTGTAAGAAGACTATTAACTGCAGTAAGAGAAATATTAAGCGCTACATCTCCTTTTGACAAATGGCTATACAAATTTGCAGTTGGTCCACCGGGAGAGGCCGACAGCAACATCAATCCTACAGCCAGTTCAGGAGGAAGTGCAAATGCAATGGCAATACCAAAACAAATTACTGGTAAAATTATCATCTGGCAGAATAACCCAATAAATACAGCTTTTGGATAAAGTACCACCCGTTTAAAATCGTTTATGGTAAGTGAAAGCCCCAGCCCAAGCATAATAATTCCTAAAGCAAGAGGCAAAAATATAGCTGTAATAAAGTTTGATTCCATTTCTATTTTGATTTAATTTTTAGTGCATTTTAGATTTACAATATAAGAATTTTTCTTTCTGAGCATAAAAGAATTTATTCGGCAGTTTTAATGTTAAGCACATTTATTTCTATTACACTTTTATTTGAAGAATGGTGCTATTTTTACATTTTATATTAATCTCGTTATGAAGAAATCGATTTTATTTTTTTTACTTTTCAACATGTGCATGATTACCTATGCACGAATAATTAATCAAGATTCGCTTTATATTGTAACCAACTATTATAAAATAGAACGAAAAATCCCCATGCGTGATGGGGTAAAATTATTTACCTCCATCTATATCCCCAAAAACACTTCAGAAAAGCATCCAATATTGATTGAGAGAACGCCCTATTCATGCGCACCGTATGGCGAAAATAATTTTTATCCATTTTGGAGTAAACGAACCAAAGACTATTTAGTTAACGAAAATTATATAATTGTTGTTCAAGATGTGCGAGGAAAATATATGAGTGAAGGGACTTTTGAAGATGTAAGACCCTATATTCCTACAAAAAAAACAGCTCAAGATGTAGATGAAGCAAGCGATGTGTTTGATGCCATAGAATGGTTAGTAAAAAACATTCCAAATAACAATGGCTGTGTGGGTGTTTCGGGCATTTCATATCCCGGATTTTATGCAGCTATGGCTGCTTTATCCTACCATCCTGCACTAAAGGCTATTAGCCCACAAGCGCCTGTTGCCGACTGGTGGATTGGCGATGACGCACATCACAACGGAGCTTTTTTTCTTTTAGATAATTTCGATTTCCAATATTATTTCGGAATGCCACATAAGGGAAATAGAACTACTGCATATCCTAAATTTATTTATCCTACAAAAGATAATTATGATTTCCATTTAAAAATGGGTTCTATAAAAAATCTAACAAAGGCCTACATGAATGATTCTGTAAAGTTTTGGAAAGATGCCTTGAATCACCCTAACTACGATGACTTTTGGAAATCACATTCTCTTATCCCCCATTTAAAAAACATTAAATCCGCTGTACTAACTACCGGTGGATTGTTTGATGCAGAAGATTGCTGGGGAACATGGAATGTGTATAAAGCAATTGAAAAAAATTGCAGCAATACAGCAAATAAAATTGTTGTAGGACCTTGGTTTCACGGAGGCTGGGAACGTTCGGATGGAAGCAAATTAGGCAATGTACAATTTACCCAAGGTGTGTCTGATTATTATTTCAAAAATATTGAATTGCCTTTTTTTAACTTCTATTTAAAAAACAAAGGAGATATTTCTAAAATATCGGAAGCAACAATTTATTTTACAGGAGAAAACAAGTGGAAGCAATTCTCACAATGGCCACCAATTGGGGTTACCACAACACCAATGTATTTAAACGAGAAAAGCATATTGTCGTTTACAAAACCTACTGTACAACTTAGTAATTCAAAATACATAAGCGATCCTTCTAAGCCGGTACCATATACCGAAGATGTTCATTTGCGAAGAACAAAAGAATACATGTGCGATGACCAGCGATTTGCGTCTCGCAGACCCGATGTATTAGTATTTTCAACAGATACACTCACCGAAGATGTAACGCTTGCAGGGCCAATTCTGGCAAAACTATTGGTGAGCATTTCTACTACAGATGCAGATTTTGTTGTGAAATTAATAGATGTCTTTCCCGATAATTTTAACTATTCTACCGAAAACAAATACCCAATGGGTGGCTATCAAATGCTAGTACGAGGAGAAATATTTAGAGGAAGGTATAGAAATAGCCTGAGTACACCGGAGGCATTTACACCCAATAAAACAGAAGAAGTAAAATTTGAACTACCGGATGTTGCCCACACGTTTAGTAAAGGACATAAAATAATGGTTCAAATTCAAAGCACCTGGTTTCCGTTGGCAGATAGAAACCCTCAGCAGTTTGTAGATATTTATTCATGTGATGAAAAAGATTTTGTTGAATCAACCATAAAAATATTTCACGACTCCAATAATTCCTCCTGCTTACTATTGCCTGTACTAAAAAATATTCTACCCGAAAAATAGTTTTAACAAATACTTAGCGCATCCTACTTTGGCATTGTTCTTGTTATAGTATAGTAAACCTTTGCTCAAAACTGAGGTCAAACTAAAAAACAAGAATATGAAAACACTTAAATTAATTGCCGCCTTAATTCTATTAATTAGTATTCAGGCTAATTCACAGAATGCAACTCCGGGAATTACACAAGAGCAAAAAAGACAAAAACACAAGATTAGCCACGGAACTGCCACAGGCAAACTTACTGCAAGAGAGGCTAAGCAACTAAAAGCCGACCAACGAAAAATTGTGGCTATGAAAAAAGTTGCCAAAGCTGACGGAAAAGTAACAAAAGAAGAAAGAGCTGTTATTAGACAAGAACAGAAAATTGCAAACAAGCGAATTCATCATGAGAAACATGATAAGCAGCAACGTAAATAGTAAAACATAAAAAAGGCTTGCTGAATGTTCAGCAAGCCTTTTTTAAAATATTGTTTATATAGTTTACTTAATATTCGCCATATAGGTTTTGGCACCAATGTTAATGTACCAATATTTTTTACCACTTACGGTTTGGCTGCTGTATTTGTAAGCATACACACCAATTTGTCCAGTAGGGATGCCGCCAGTTGTTAAGCTTGGTTGAAGAGTTCCCATTTCAGCAGATGTAAAAGTATGTCCATATGCACCTGGAGCTAATGGCTTTGAAGTAAGAACAGTTCCATTACCACCAACAATTTGACAGATTACAGAATCGCAATTGCTAATATATCCGAAATAAACATAATAGCTTCCAGATTTACTTATTGTAGGCGCTGAATCTGTAGGGAATGTAAGTTGAGGAGTACTTGGTATTGCATAAGTAGAAGAAGTAAACGCAGGAACGCTATTTCCGCTATTTCCTGATATATCCCAATAAGCACCACTATTAAAAAATGTGGTAAAACTCGATGTTGAATTTGAGTTTTGCTTTGTGAATATATAAGAATTGTTTGATTGCTTAGTCAATGTAGAATCATTACATTTTACAACACCTGCATCAACTAAAGTAGATGAAGTAGAAGACGTCATCACAGAAGCTATTGATGACTCTGAATAAACTTTTGTAGTATTTGCTCCAACAAACGGTAAAATCATGGTTGTATATACCACAGATTTTAAGTTTACAAAGGTTCCATCGCTCCCTGGTACAGTTGTTCCCGGAGTTCCTGGAGTAGTAACAGTTGGTACCGGTGTTTCTTCTTCCGGAGTTGCTTCTTCTTCTTTTTTACATGAAGAAATTGTAATCATTCCTGCCAAAAGCAGTAAACCTAGTTTTTTTAGGGGAGTAATCATCGTCATAAATTTGTTTAGTTAATAAAATAATTTGAGCAAAGGTAAACAAATTGAATTAAGAAAAAAAATGACCACTATCAGCATCATTAAGCACTCTTGAGCACACCTCAGCATCCCAATGCCTACTGTTTTGCTTTTTGTTTTTCCCTATACTCAAGTGGGCTTAGTCCGGTATTAGATTTAAAAAAGCGAGTAAAATAGGCTGGATCTTCGTAGTTTAATTCAGTTGCAATTTCACTTACTGTTTTATCGGAGTGAAACAAGATACGTTTTGCTTCTAGAACAATTCGCTCATTAATAAGTTCGGTAGAAGACTTTCCAACTACTTCATTAGTTAATTCATTCAAATAGCCTGTGCTGATATTTAACAAGTCAGCATATTGACTAGGCTTATGGTGGGTAATAAAAAACTTCTCGATTAAAATTCTCAACTTTTTTACTAATTCGGATTTATGACGCAAGGCTGTATTGATGTGAATAGTCTCGCTTTCGTAAATCCGTTTGAGTTTTATAAAAAGTATATTTAGATACGCACGTATGATGCTTTCTTTGTCTTGGTTTGTAGAATTATTTTCAGCAATAATTTGGTTGAGTGTTGCAATAAACTCAGCAAAAACAACTGCATTTAGCTGTAAAATGGGCACCCCGGAAGTATTGTTAAAGAATGGCAGCTCAAACAAGCTATCAGTATTGGTATGTTCCAATTGATAAAACTCTCTAGAGAACAAAAATACAAACCCGGCAGAATTTAAACTTCTATTTACTAAATGGATTTGTCCGGGAGAAACAAAATGTACCGAATAAGGTTTTATCTCATACTCGTTAAAATCAATTGTATGCTTTCCACTACCCTTGCTAAACAAAAACACTTCGTAATACGAGTGCCTATGATGTTCAGTTGTATCATAAGCACTCTTTTCTTTTAACTCAATACAATTAAATGGAATACTCTGCTCTAACTTATCATACAACTCATATGTAGGTATTGACTTCTTACTACTCATAAATTAAATATAAGTAAAAGGATTTATTCCTTGATGAATCTAATTGCTTGTTGCGACTCTTCATCTTTTAATAAATACATGCCTCTCTCTAACGTTGAGCAATCAATAGTTTGCAGGTGTGATGTATGCTCTGAGAGCGTAAGAACTTTTCTACCCGACATATCCAATACAACAAAATTTTGTGCTTGGGTATTGGTTGCCCTTATATTTAATAATCCGGTTGTAGGATTTGGGAATAATGAAAACCCTACATCTTTAAAATCATCAGCCCTTCCTACCATTCCATTGTTTGTTTGTCCAGCCAATATTGGTTGATTGGGCTGGCTGTTAAAAGCATAATCTTTTACTTTCATCCAAGAAGCATTATTTGCAACATCCATTCTAAGCCAACCATAGTGCGTATTTGTTCCAATCATAAATTTCAATGCCATAAATTTATCGGTAACACCACACCAGTAGTATTGAGCATTACCAGTATCATATTGTGCGACTTCAAATGACATAAAATTCATGCCCGGATACATTCGCCAACTAATTCCTGAATCTATTGATGCACTTATGGAATGAGCAAAAACATTTACACCAAAAGGTGCAGTCGGGTTTATAGAATCGTAGGTATTGCCAATACTTGCCATTCCAAATATTCTCCAATATTGCAAGGTTGAATCTCCACCAACAGCAAAAGAATAGTCTGTTATAGCATCATTATTTACATCTAATAAATAACCGCCCCCGTTTAAATAGCTAACAGTTGTATCTTGCACATCAGTATAAACTATTTGTGATTTTATTTGCTGCTTTGCAGTAAATAAAAACAGTATGAGTAAAAAAAAAATTGTTTTCATGGTATTAGGTTTTATTATTATTAATAGTTCAAATATAGTTTGGATTACCAATTTGCAGCAAGGATAAAAAAGGGGATTTCTTGCACTTTTCAAGGTTTGTTAATTAATGAATTTATTTGAAACCCAATTTATTTAAGTATGTTTTCTATTATTTTCATTACTGCGAAACCCTCAATCTCATTTTCAATAAAAGAGATTCCTGCTTTCGCAACTATGGCAAAAAATAACGGTAAAAAAGCATCCGACTTAAAAAAAACTTCATTTAGTTAATTTTGAGGAGCCTCTATTTGTTACCAAAAATCATTAATTTTATGCAAAATACAATCATGAATTTATTAGATCGAATTACAATAGACCAAAATATTTGTCATGGGAAACCTTGCATTCGAGGGATGCGATGGCCTGTAGAAGTTATAATTGATTTGCTTGGTTCGGGTATGACGATTGAGCAAATAATAGCAGATCATCCTGAGCTGGAAAAAGAAGATATACTGGCAAGTTTAAACTTTGCTAAACTTTATTTGTCCGGCAAATCGATAAAAGACGCTGCTTAATGAGATTTCTTTGTGATGTGCACATTTAATACAAGGTTGTGAATTATTTAAATTCACTAAATTTTGAAACATTTCACGTTAATAAAATTTTAGATAGTTGGCACACAAAAGATGATGATATTTCCAGTTATGCCGACACTAACGATTTAATAATAATTACAAAAGACCACGATTTTAGGAATAGCTTTTTTATAAAAAACACTCCCAAAAAACTCATAAAAATTAGCCTCGGTAATATATCAAATCTAGAACTTATAAGGATTTTATCAGAAAATCTAACTTCCATCCAAAAACTTAATAATGAATCCCGTTTTATAGTGGAGATTGATAATAATTACATTACTTATTTTAAATAAGCGCTATTTTCCGATATTTGCAATCTCTAATTATTAAAACTTTACATTCGCTAACTATATAAAATACTACTCCTATGTCAGAAGGTCGTCAAATAATATTTTCCATGGTAAATGTGACTAAATCACTTAATACCGGAAAAACAATTTTAAAAGATATTTACCTTTCATTTTATTATGGTGCTAAGATTGGCATTATCGGTTCTAATGGTTCTGGTAAATCTACCGTAATGAAAATTATTGCAGGCGTTGAAAAATCCTATCAAGGCGAAGTGCATTACTCTCCGGGGTATTCCATTGGCTATTTAGAGCAAGAACCTCAATTAGACGACACTAAAACAGTTATTGAAATTGTGCGCGAAGGTGCCAAAGAACACGTAAATATTTTAAAAGAATACGAAGAAGTAAACAACAAGTTTATGGAGCCCATGAGCGATGAGGAGATGACCAAGCTCATTGAAAAGCAAGCTCGCTTAAACGATTTAATTGAACAACACGATTTATGGAATTTAGATAATCGTCTCGAAAGAGCTATGGATGCGCTGCGTTGCCCGGAATCGGAAGCTGCTGTAAAAAATCTTTCCGGTGGAGAAAGAAGACGGGTAGCATTGTGTAGATTGCTAATTCAAAATCCCGACATCTTATTATTAGACGAGCCTACCAACCACTTGGATGCCGAGTCTGTTGATTGGCTAGAGCAATATTTACAAAATTACAAAGGCACCGTATTGGCTATTACCCACGACAGGTATTTCTTAGACAACGTAGCCGGCTGGATTTTAGAGATGGACAGAGGCGAAGGTATTCCATGGAAAGGAAATTACTCTTCTTGGTTAGATCAAAAAGCAAAACGTTTAGCACAAGAAGAAAAACAAGAAAGTAAACGTAGAAAGAATTTAGAACGAGAATTGGATTGGGTTCGCCAAGGAGCGAAAGGCCGACAAACCAAGCAGAAAGCGCGTTTGCAGAACTACGAAAAAATGTTGGGTGAGGGAACAAAAGAAAAAGAAGAGAAACTGGAAATATTTATTCCAAATGGTCCACGCTTAGGAAATGAAGTAATTGAAGCAATTAATGTTTCAAAAGCGTTTGGCGATAGATTGTTATACGAGGGGTTGAATTTTAAATTACCTCCGGCCGGAATAGTTGGTATTATTGGACCTAACGGTGCAGGGAAAACAACTTTGTTCCGCATGATAATGAAACAAGAAACTCCTTCAAGTGGCGAATTTAAAGTTGGACCTACAGTTAAAATTGCCTACGTAGATCAAGCACATACCGACATTGATCCAAACAAAACAATTTATGAAGTACTGAGTGGAGGAAACGAAATTGTTGAAATTGGCGGCAGAGCGCTTAATTCGCGCGCATATATTTCTCGATTTAATTTTAATGGTTCTGATCAAGGCAAGAAGTGTGGTGTACTATCGGGCGGAGAGAGAAACAGATTGCATTTAGCATTAACATTAAAATCGGAAGCCAATGTGCTTTTATTGGATGAGCCCACCAACGATTTAGATGTAAACACCTTACGTGCTCTAGAAGAGGCGTTGGAAGATTTTGCAGGATGTGCTGTAATTATTTCCCACGACCGTTGGTTTTTAGACAGGGTTTGTACTCATATTCTTGCGTTTGAAGGAAACTCTCAAGTATATTATTTTGAAGGTGGATATTCTGACTATGAAGAAAACAGAAAGAAACGTATGGGCAATGAAGAACCTAAACGCATTCGCTATAAAAAATTAGCTGTGTAAAAAAACATGTAGGCATCTCAGAAAAATCTACGAAAGCTATGCGCTATTTAATAATAGTAACGCTTCCTACAAAGCGATGTTTTCTTTCGTAGATATCGTTGATGTGTAATACGTATATAAACACATCTTGTTGGGCTATCAGTTTTCCATCATTAGCTCTGCCATCCCACCCTTTATAAATTTCTTTAGTGCTCCAAATTTTTTCGCCCCATCGATTGTATATTTCAAATAAATAATCCTTAGCCTCAACCCCAATACCTGATGGCATAAATACATCATTAATGCCATCGCCATTCGGAGTAAAACTATTGGGAATGTATTGTGTGTAATCATCTTTTATATAAATATATTCGATTGTACTATCCTTACACCCAAATTCTGTTACTACTACTAGTTTAACCGCATACACACCTGTGTCTTTGTAGGTGTGGCTTATTGAATTATCCGGGAATAAGGTACTTACAAAAGTACTATCTCCTAAACTCCAATTTAAACTGTTAGACAAAATTGATGTACTAACAAATTGAACCTGCGACTCCAAAATACTGGTCTCACTTACACTAGAGTTAAACTGCGCCACTGGATTGGGATGTACAGTAATAAAATTTGTTTGTGTAAGAGTAGCACTGCATCCATTATTATCTACAACAGTTAATGCAATATTAAAACTACCTGGACTTGTAAAGCAATATTGTTCGGAAGAGTTAGTGGACGTTATACCGTTACTACCAAATTCCCACATCAAACTTTGTGTATTAGTAGTTGTATTTATAAAATTTACACATAATGGCCCGCACCCCGATAGTTTATCAACTGTAAAGGTTGGTTGTGGCTGCAATGCTGGATTTAATTGTATAGTATGGCTTGTTGCCAAAGTACATCCATTGGCGTCTGTAACAACTAAATTATATACTCCAGCTCCAATGTTATTGAGTCCCGCTGTTTGTTGATTATTGCTCCAACTAAATGAATAACTAGGCGTGCCTCCTGCCGGAGTAGCCAATATGCTTGCATTTGCAGCCCCCATACAAATATCTGTGGGCCCTGTTATTTGAGCTGTTAGAGCTGTTGGTTCTGTAATTTGCATAGATGCATTTTCTGTACAACCATTTGCATCTGTAACTAAAACTTGATAGGTACCTGCGGGCAACCCATTGGCTACATGTGTTTGCTGTCCATTGCTCCAAGAATACGTATAACTTCCTGTCCCGCCATTAGGATTCGCTATTGCAGAGCCATTATTATTTCCAAAACAATCAACAGTAGATTGAACTACTGATGACACTTGAAGCAAAGGTGGTTCGGTAATATTTGCATACGCTTGTGCAGTGCATCCATTGGCATCTGTAATTGTTACCGTATACGTATTAGCTGTAAATGAATTAACAACAGCAGTATTTTGTCCACTACTCCACGAATACGTGTATGCACCAACACCTCCAATAGCAGCAGCAGTAGCAGACCCCGTGGCATCTCCATTGCAAAGCACATTGGTTAAAGTGGAAATAAATCCTATCAAAGAGCCGGGTTGATTTAAATGTATAGTATCACTTGCAATACATCCATTCCCATCTTGAACCGTAGCACCATATATGCCTGCGTTTAAATTTGAAGCCGCAGCTCCTGTATTGTTGACAACAGACCACACATATGTATAAGCACCCACACCACCTGATGTTTGAGAGGTAATTTGTCCGGTAGGTATTCCGTTACACAAAACACCTTGTTGGAGCTGTAACGAAAACTGTAATTGAGGTGGCTCTGTAATGGTAACCTGTCCGGTTGCGGAGCAACCAATTGCATCCGAAACTACCACACTATAGGTACCAATACCCAAAAATGTCGCAGCTGAGTTTGTTTGTGCATTGCTCCATGAATACGTATATGGCGCTATACCGGAACTTAAGCTTGCAGTAGCTTGCCCATCTGCTAATCCAAAGCAACTAGCATTAGTAATAGTACTAGTTAGTATCGGATTAGAAACAGTTACATAATTTGCTACCACCACAGAATCTGTATCACACGGAGTAGTAATTCTCAACTTGAAATTGAAAAGTCCGGCTGCATTATAATTAACAGTAGGTGTTTTATTTGTAGAAGTTGCTGGGGTTCCTCCCGGAAATGTCCATAGATACTTGGTTCTAGTGGTATCGCATGTATTAGGGATGCCGGTGTATGTTACACTTTGATTGATACAAATTGTTGGTGTTGTACTTGTGTAGCTTGCGGTAAGAGTGCTATTGCCACAAGTGTATAAACATATTCTGGAGGCTATTGGTTCTCTGCTCCCCATTTTTGTTGTTTGAAATGCACCAGTAGTAACAGGTGCATTTCCTGCTAAATTATGAGCTGTTAGATATCCAAATCCTTTACGTGCATCAATATATCCACCCGATGTGCCCCATCCTGAAAAAATAGACATATCATTATGACCACTTGCACTAGCTGAATTTACTAGCAAGCTGGAACAAATTAACTTCCCGGAAGGATTGAATGTGGTAATGAAAATTTGCTCGTATTGATTGACAACATTGCCTTGGTATGAACAAGTTGTATTTGGAAAATCTGTTGTATAAGAATCTCCGGTTACTACAATATCATTCTCACTTGTAATTGCAATTCCCATTGCATAATCATCCGGCTTGTTTGATGAACTTGCTCCACCAACTGATCCTCCTAAATAGGTACCCCAAATTCTAGTGCCTGAAGGAGAAAATTTTGCCACATAACTATCCAAAGAATAAGATGCAGTACCGCCTCCGGCATGCGATAGTTGGAAAGCACCCGGAGTGCTAAAATAAGTATTATTAGCAGGTGCGCTTTTATTTGTAATACCACAAATTACAATATCATCATTTTGATCAACTGCTACAGCTGTCGTATAATCAGTACCTGGATTTCCATAATAGGTAGCCCACAAACGGTTTCCGGCAGAAGAAAATTTTAGTATTACTCCATCTCCTCCAGCTGTTAAAAAATTGTTTTGCCCTCCGTAAGTAGTTTGAAATGCACCGGCAGTAGTTGGAAACCCGCTACCCAATCCATTGCTTGAACCTACAATGCAAATATCATTATTCGAGTCTACATCAACTCCGAATGCATACTCTGATCCTGTTCCTCCATAATAAGTAGAGAACTGCAACGCATTTAAGTTATTGTTAAATTTTGCAATGTAAATATCTATAAATCCCCCATTGCTTGCTTGGTAAGTATTTCCAACCATAGGCAAATTTGAAGAAGTAGTATAACCTACAGCCACAAAATTTCCAGCATTATCTCTGGCAACATCTAACAACCAATCCTGTCCGTTACCTCCAAAGTATGTAGAGGTAACTAAATTTCCGGCTGAATTAAATTTTGCCAAATATCCATCTGTATTTCCTCCGCTATAGGTATTTTGCAAGCCAGAACCCAAGCCAGGAATCACGCCATTTGTAGATAATCCACCAGCAACAATATTTCCATTTGGATCAACACAAACTGCTCTAAAATCATCATTACCAGCAGTACTGCCAAAATAGGTCGACCAAAGCCTATTCCCATTAAAATCAAATTTAATTAAATACGCATCGCATTGCCCTATAGGCCAAAGCCCGGCCATATTATTGTTAATACCTCCTGCGTGATTTGTTTGAAAGGCTCCAACAGTTACAGGAAAATTTAGTGAAGCAGTTGTTCCACAAAAAATAGAATTATCTTGATTATCGGCAACAACAGAATATGGAATTTCCCCGTTCGTGCCCCCCATATAGGTAGTCCAAACAGCAGGGTCGATAACTAAATCGTATTGCTTATTATATCGATGGGCTTGAAACCCAATAACAGTATAGTTTTCATTTTGCTCAATAATCTTATACTCCGATTTTACCTCCTCTATTCTCCCATTAATTGTCTGGTAAATTTTAGGCAGATTTTCCTTTATTACTTGCAATCCAGTATGTATTGAAAGTACATTATTCTCCAATTCAACCTTATCTGCTCCCGTATACTTTAATTTTATATCATTCACATCTCCGGTAGGATGAACAACAATATCATACTTTACTATTTTTGATTCTGTTTCGTAAAAGCTAAAATCAATTCCCTCGTAAACACCACTATAACCTAATTTATTGTACGACTTTACATTCTCAGCTTTTATCCCTGAATAATAATAATTGTTGTATCCACTTAATTGATTAGAGGCACTTATCAGAGGATTGTAATTTCCGCCAACAAACTCCAAATCCAATCGATGATATGAAATACGGGGGTTAGAAAGGGCAACTTCGTCAAACTGAGCTTTAGTTATCGTGCCTTCAAAAAGTTCTTTTGTTTTTGTTTCTAACGCTTCGAAATAAACTTTGTTTACGGAATTTATATTATGAAGTACATACGAAATTTTAGTATCAAAGAAATATAAATTTAAATCAGGAGTTGTCTTTACATACTTTATATCACTCCTTGAATTTCCATTAAAATCTAACACCTGCCCTTTATTCTCGATAAAACCGGATGCTGAAAAGCCCACACTTACGCATAGCAGAGTGAAAACAAAAAGTAAAATTTTTATTTTTTTACACATGAATCTTTTGTTTGATTGTATTTAATACTAAAACAAAACACATGCTTAAACGGGGTAAGGTTACTATACTATTAAGTAACTGCAATCCTTACGGTTTTTCAAACAAAAAAAATGTAATTATTAGAATGCGACAGAAAACAATCGCATTTCACCTCAATTTAACACACTAAAAATCAACAGATTAAATCAATTCGCTCAATTCAATCCATCGAGTGGTTTTTTCTTCTATCTGTTGTAACAAAACTCCTATTTGCAGAGACTTTTCAGATAGTACATCGTGAGAAATTTCGGGGTTTGAAATTTCAAGCTCCAGTTGTTTTCGTTGCGACTCCAACATTGCTATTTCTTTTTCTAAATTTTCGAACTCTAATTTTTCCTTATACGACAACTTTTTCTTTGCGTTTTCCTGTGGCTCCAGATTGCTGCTTTTCGAAGTCTCCTTTTCTACAGGAATTGCTACTTCTATTGCACCAGCATCCTTTTTCTCGTCCAATTCATTTCTATATTCGGTATACGTACCGGTATAATCAGAAATAACCCCATCACCCTCAAATACAAAAAGATGATCTACTAATTTGTCCATAAAATACCTATCATGCGAAACAACCAATAAACAGCCGCCAAAGCTCATTAAAAACTCTTCCAACTTATTTAATGTTAGAATATCTAAATCGTTTGTTGGCTCATCCAGAATTAAAAAATTAGGATTTTTTATAAGCACGGTCAATAAATACAACCTTCTTTTTTCTCCACCACTCAGCTTAGAAACAAAAGTATATTGCATTTCCGGAGAGAACATAAAATGCTGCAAAAATTGGGAAGCTGAAAGCTTAGATCCATCGGCTAATTGAATAACTTCCGCAATATCCTTTACTACTTCAATTACACGCTTATCTTCTTTTAATTTTATTCCGGATTGCGAATAATAGCCATATATAATCGTTTCTCCTGTATTTACTTTTCCTGAGTCGGGTTGCTCGGTGCCAATAATAATATTTAAGAAAGTAGATTTCCCTACTCCATTTTTTCCAATAATACCAATACGCTCGCCATTTTTGAATGTATAATCAAAACCAGCTAATATTTTTTTATCTCCAAAATTTTTATTTATTTTTTTTAACTCCAAAATCTTTCCACCCACACGAGACATCTTCACTTCTAATTTTAATTCTTGTTGTACTTTTCTGCTTTTTGCTTTCTCCTCTATTTCATAAAACGCATCAATTCTAGATTTAGATTTTGTAGTACGCGCTCTTGGCATTTTACGCATCCACTCCAACTCGTGCTTCATCAGCTTTTGAGTCTTACCTAAATCAACATTGTAAACTTGCTCTCGCTCTGCACGTCTTTCTAGAAAATAAGAATAATTACCGGCATGTCTGTACAACTTACCATCTGTAAGTTCTAGAATAGAATTACACACGCGATCTAAAAAATACCTATCGTGGGTAACCATCAAAAGTGTTATAGAATCCTGATCTAAATACTCTTCCAACCACTCTATCATCTCAACATCCAAGTGATTGGTAGGCTCATCCATTATAATTAAATCCGGATTATCTAACAGCAAAATTGCCAATGCCAATCGCTTCTTTTGTCCTCCGGATAACGCGGAGATTTTTTGTCCTATATGTACGATTCCAAATTTTGACAAAATGGTTTTCATTTTGGTATCGTAATCCCAAGCTTGCAGCTCGTCCATTTTATGCGATGCAGCTTCAAACACAGCATATGTTTCAGGATTGTAGTTTTCTGTTTGCTCTGCAAGTGCCTTTTCGTATTCCTTTATAACATTTACTAAGGTAGAATTGGTGTTTTTTATAATGTCTTCTATCGTAACATCAGCTTTAAACTCGGGCTCTTGACCTAGGTAGCCAACTCTAACACCATTGCGCATGGTAACAATTCCGCTATCTGCATCGTCTTTCCCAACCACTATTTTCAAAAGGGTTGATTTTCCTGAACCATTATTTGCAATTAAGGCAATTTTATCGCCTTTACTTAATCCAAAGCTTATTCCTTTGAACAGAATTCGTTCTCCATAGGTCTTGGAAAGATTGTCAACTGATAGGTAATTCATATGGGAGTCGAAGTTACAATAATTCTTGTAAAGCCCATTAGTAGTAGAAAATAGAATTTTCTCATTCTAGGCTATACCAATTATTCAACCCAAAACCTAATAATGATAAAATTTTGGTTAGAACTAAATCTTAGAAAAAAGTAGCTTTGAAAGGGATAGGAACATCTAATAACAAATTGACTAGCATAATTAGTTCGCTTATCTTTAAAGACTTAAATGGTATTGAATCTAAAATATAAACTACTATTTACCTTTACACTTCTAAGCTTATCCATGTGGTCAACACACATTGTAGGAGGAGAAATTTATTATGATTACTTAGGGAACAATAATTACAATATCACGCTCAAGGTTTACAGAGATTGCATTAATGGGCAAGCTCCGTTTGACAATCCTGCTTCCGTTGGCATTTTCGATGCTTCCGGAGTACTTATTACAACGTTAAGTATTCCATTTCCTGGCTCTACGTTATTGAGCTCTAATTTTAATAATCCATGCTACCAGACACCTACAAATATTTGTGTTGAAGAAGCCGTTTATGTTGGCTTTATTCAACTTCCACCCATTGCAGGTGGCTACTATCTTGCCTACCAACGCTGCTGTAGAAATAACACCATTTTAAATCTAGTAAATCCGGGCAATGTAGGCTCTACGTATTGGACCTACATTCCCGACCAAAGTGTGGCTACCACTAATAACAGTCCCCGATTTATAAATTACCCGCCCATTTTTTTGTGTGCAGGCTTGCCCATAACTTTCGATCATTCTGCCAACGACCCCGATGGAGATTCGTTGGTATATGAGCTATGCGATCCATACGATGGAGGTACCACATTAAACCCAATGCCGGTTCCTCCTTCCGGCCCACCTTACACAGCAGTTCCATTCAATACAACTTCGGGATACAACGGCTCTTATCCAATGGCCTCTAACCCTGCACTGAGTATAAACCCATCAACCGGATTAATGACAGGAACACCCAATACCATTGGACAGTGGGTTGTTGGCGTTTGCGTAAAAGAATACCGAAATGGAAATTTAATAAACATACATAAAAGAGATTTTCAATTCAATGTAATGAACTGCCCGAATAATACGGTTGCATCTATTCCGTCTCAGCAAACATTTTGCACCGGGTTTAATGTAAATTTTCTAAACAATAGCATCAATGGATTTAGCTACCATTGGGACTTTGGAGAGGCCGCCCTTACAAACGACACTTCTAATATAGTTGCTCCAACCTGGACATATCCTGCAGCAGGCACTTATACCGTTATGCTAGTTGTAAACCCAGGTTATTCTTGCGTAGATACAGCATACTCCGTTTTTAACATACAACCGTTGTTAAGCCCAAGCTTTACAGCTCCAACGGGACAGTGTCTAAATACCAGTAATTTCTCGTTTGCCGCAGGGGGGACGTTTAGTGGACCAATTACAAATTTCAGTTGGAACTTTGGACAAGGAGCAGCGCCACCAAATTCTAACCAACAAAACCCAAGCGGAATTTCATATTCTACCCCAGGAACAAAAACTGTAACTCTTAGTGTATCAGAAAATGGGTGCACTAAAACTTCTGTTCAAACAATTACAGTGCACCCAATGCCTACAGCATCTGTACCTGCACAACAATCGTTCTGTGGTGGGCTATCTGTAACCTACACAAACGCTAGTTTAAATGCCAACTCGTTTTTTTGGAATTTTGGCGACCCCACTACTAGTCAAGACACCTCATCGCAATCCTCTCCTACCTATACATTTTCCGCACCCGGAAATTATACAATCACACTTATTGCAGCCACCGGATTTGGGTGCAAAGATACAGCCTACACAACCTATGATATTCAGCCTTTGCTGCAACCCTCATTTATAAAACCTTCCGGACAATGTATTACAAATAATAATTTTTCGTTCACCGCTTCCGGATTTAGCGGTCCGGGCACTTTATTTACTTGGGACTTTGAAAACGGGGCTTCCATAAACACAAGTAATCAACAAAATGTAACTAATGTAAATTACGGAGCAGCCGGAATTTATGCAGTTACACTTACCATTTCAGAAAACGGATGTACTAAATACTATATCGACTCTGTGGAGGTTTTCCCATTGCCTACAGCACAATTTAATTTTTCGCCTATGGTTGTTTGTAATCCATATACCATTTTGTTTGCAGACACTACAAATGCAACCGGCTCTGTAGCCTCCTACAATTGGACATTTCACGATGGCACCACATCTTCGTCTCCAACCACATCGTTTTCGTATACCAACGTTGGTTTGTTTTCATTTACTGTTCAACTAACAGCAATTGACAACAACGGGTGCACACAAACATTTACATTTCCTAAAAACAATAGTATAACCGTAAATCCATCTCCAACAGCAGGAATAAGCATTAGCGAAACGGCAACTTCAATTTTTGACCCGGAAGTTACGGTAACAGATTTAAGCATCAATGGTGTAAATTGCTACTTGCATTTTGGCGATGGAACGATAGATAGCACCTGTAATTTTAACAACATAAGTCATTCCTACACAACACCAGGAACCTATACAATTCAGCAAATACTAATAAATGGAATTGGCTGCTCAGATACATTTGCATTAGCGTTTGAAGTTTTACCGGAATTTAGATTTTTTGTACCAAACGCATTTACCTACAACAATGACCAACTCAATGAAACGTTCTTGCCTAAGGTAATTGGGGCGTCTGACTACACATTTAGAATTTTTAATCGCTGGGGACAACTTATTTTTGAAACACACAACACGCAAGAAGGTTGGAATGGAGAATATAAAACTAATAAATGCCAAACAGGTGTGTATATTTATCAAATTACCTTTACAGACGATGTTGAGCAAAAAGAACACACTTTCGTTGGTCATGTTACACTGTTACGCTAATTACCGCTATCTTTACCAGATATAAGCAGTTCCATGCTACACTACATAAAACAAAATAAATTAAATTTCCTTATTACACTTTGCATCGTTGCAATTTTAGTATTCTTTGGATTTAATTTTTTTCGTTCAAAAAAAAACAAGCCAAGCTTTGTTCAGTGGTATGAAAAACATGTATCTAAAAAGGAATCGTTCAACAACTCACAAAAATATCCCCTACACACATTTGAATATGTATCACCCAATTTAGTAATTGACAGTATTTACATGTCGATGAAAGGACCGTTTAACGTAAACTACATTAATCTCAGTCCAAAAGGAAATAATCGTTTCTTAAATTATTTAAAAAAAACAGAAATTTATTGGTTGGTTGGTTATTCTGTAGAAATTCTAGACTCGAACAACAAACCATTGCCCGATATATTTTTATGTCACAATAATTTAGACATATACGACAAAACAACAGCGCCTTGGCAAATCAATACTATTGGCACTTTTTGCAGAATTTTCACTTTAACCGGTGGTCAAACCGAAATTAAATTACCGAAAGGATATGGCGTACCTATTGCATCATGGCAAGATTTAACCGTTACATCACAAGCACTAAATCACAATTACCCAAATATTCATCTTGCAACTAAACAACGAGTAAAAGTATATTATTTAAAAGATAGTGAGTTAGATTTTTCAATGCAGCCGGTATATCAGCAAGCCATTTTTGTTACCAAACAATTATCTGGTCCGGAAGGGGAATTTGCCAAACCACCCAAGCAATTTAGCCCCACAAGTCCAATTACAATTGGCGACACAAGCAGTACTATTTCATATTCTGCTTGCTGCACAGGAAGAGTGTTTGACGAAAATTTTAATCCATACAAAGACAACTACAACCGAACCTACACTGGACACTGGAATATAGCACCTGGATATGAAAAATTAACCAGCAATATTACATTAATGCTAGACCTAAAATACGACACCAAGATTCGTTTTATTGGTATACACGCACATCCGTACTCAGAATCGTTGGAGTTAATAGATAAAACAGAAAATAAAAGCTTATTTAAAGGCAAAAACAAATCATTTTCAGACAAGATTGGATTGGCTTACCTAGATTCATATTCCGATACAACTGGAATTCAGTTATACAAAACTCACGAATATGTATTGATTAGCGAATACAACAACCCACAGCAAGTAACTCATACTGCAATGGCAACAATGTTTGTGTATTTGGAAGAAAAATAAATTGAATTTAATTCGAAAACTATTGAGCCAAAACGGTAAGTGTATTTTTTGAAAGTTCCACTACTCCACCTTTTACATCAAAAAAAAGTTCCTTTTTGTCTTTATCGATTATCTTAATTTTACCGGGTTTTAAGCTAGATACAATTGGAGCATGTTTATCTAAAACTCCAAAAGAGCCTTCCTTGCCTGGTAAAGAAACGGATACAACTTCGCCACTAAATAACTTTGTATCGGGAGTAATAATTTCTAAAAACATAAAATATCGATTTTGAAATTTTTTTAATTTGAAGGTGCATTAATTATACAATTAACACACCTTCAAATAATTTAATTTTTAGCAGCTTCGTCTAATAATTTTTTACCTTTTTCAATAGCGTCTTCAATAGTACCAACTAGGTTGAAAGCTGCTTCTGGATACTCGTCTACCTCTCCATTCAAAATCATGTTAAATCCTTTGATGGTATCTTCTATAGAAACAAATACTCCTTTTAATCCGGTAAACTGCTCTGCAACGTGGAATGGTTGGGACAAGAAACGTTGTACACGTCTTGCTCTATGAACAACCAACTTATCTTCTTCAGAAAGTTCGTCCATACCAAGAATCGCAATAATATCTTGCAATTCTTTGTAACGTTGCAATATCATTTTAACACGTTGAGCTGTATCATAATGTTCGTTACCCAATACGGCTGGAGTAAGAATACGTGAAGTAGAATCCAATGGATCTACCGCAGGATAGATACCCAATTCCGCAATTTTACGGCTCAATACTGTGGTTGCATCCAAGTGAGCAAAAGTTGTAGCAGGTGCAGGATCTGTCAAGTCATCTGCAGGAACGTACACTGCTTGTACAGATGTAATAGATCCAGTTTTTGTAGATGTAATACGCTCTTGCATCAACCCCATCTCCGTTGCCAATGTTGGTTGGTAACCTACCGCAGATGGCATACGACCTAATAAAGCCGACACCTCTGAACCTGCTTGTGTAAAACGGAAGATATTATCAATAAAGAAAAGAATGTCTTTTCCTTGACCTTTTCCATCGCCATCTCTAAAATACTCAGCCATTGTTAAACCGCTCAAAGCCACACGAGCACGTGCCCCTGGAGGCTCATTCATTTGACCAAACACAAATGTTGCTTGCGATTTTTCTAATTCTTTTTTATCTACTTTAGATAAATCCCATCCACCTTTTTCCATAGAGTGCTTAAACTCATCGCCATATTTCACAATACCGGACTCAATCATCTCTCTCAACAAATCGTTTCCTTCACGTGTTCTTTCGCCAACACCTGCAAATACAGAATATCCAGAATGTCCTTTTGCAATATTGTTAATTAATTCCTGAATCAAAACTGTTTTCCCAACACCCGCACCACCAAACAAACCAATCTTCCCCCCTTTTGCATACGGCTCTAACAAGTCAATTACTTTAATACCGGTAAACAACACTTCTGTTGCTGTAGATAAATCTTCAAACTTAGGAGGATTACGGTGAATTGAATATCCACCCTCGTTACTTACTTGTTCAATACCATCAATAGCAGCACCCACAACGTTAAACAAACGTCCTTTTACCTTATCGCCAACCGGCATTCGAATTGCACTGTTAGTAGAAGTAACCTCTGTTCCACGGCTCAATCCGTCAGTAGAGTCCATCGCAATTGCACGAATGGTATCTTCTCCAATGTGTTGTTGTGTTTCCAAAACAACCACAGTTCCATCAGGACGAGTAACCTCTAGAGCATCTAATATATTAGGCAATTTAGCACCTTCTTGATGAAATGTAACATCGACAACAGGTCCAATAATTTGACTAATTTTTCCTTTTAAAGTAGACATATAATATGGTTTAATTTTTTCGTGTACGAAGGTAGTAATTTATTGAAAAAAAACCAGTTGATATCGTATTTTTACCTCTCTGAATATCAGCACGATACTTATTGCTTGAGGTAAACTTTTTAACAATTGTAAACCTCTTGCATAAAAGACCTATTTGGAACAAATAAAAATGTGTAATCCTTAAAATTAACAAATCTAAAATTCAGGGATTAGATTAGGTATCGACCATTTAAAGAATGAATTATATGACTAATTCTTCTTTATGAGATATATTTTTAACAAAAATAATTCCTACATTTTAGCCTGTGAATATTTTTTACCATACAAACGAAAATAAAAAAATCAACAACCCAATTATTACCATTGGTACTTTTGATGGCGTTCACCTAGGGCATAAAAAGCTGATCAATCGACTAAATGAACTTGCGACTAAATTTGACGGAGAAAGCACTATACTTACGTTTCACCCACATCCGCGCATTGTGCTTGCCAATGATTATTCAATTCGACTTTTATCTACCATAGACGAAAAAAAACAATTACTCGAAAAAGCGGGCATTAAAAATCTAATTATTCACCCGTTTACCAAAGAATTCTCGGAACTGACTTCAATCGAATTTATAGAGCAAATTTTACTCAATTCTATTAAACCTAAAGCCATTGTTATTGGCTACAATCATCACTTTGGAAAAAATAGAGAAGGTTCTTTTGAGCAATTAAAAAGCTATTCGGCAACGCACAACTTTTATATTGAAGAGATATCTGCTTTTGATATAAATGAAATAGAAATAAGCTCTACTAGAATCCGAAATGCTTTATCAATAGGCGATTTGAAGACAGCAAACTCTTATCTGGGTTATACCTACTCTATTTCAGGCAAAGTGGTAGAAGGAAAAAAATTGGGTAGAACAATCGGCTATCCAACAGCAAACATTGAAGCAGAGGACAAAACAAAGTTAATACCAGGAGATGGAATTTATGCCGTACACGTAAAACACAAAAATGTTTTTTACAAAGGGATGTTGAGCATAGGCATGAATCCCACTGTTAATGGCATTCACAAAACTATTGAAGTACACATTTTTGACTTTAATTTTGACATTTATGGCACGAATCTTGTTATTTACTTTTTTGAAAAACTACGAAACGAAGCTAAATTTGCAGGGTTGGATGAGTTGAAAAATCAACTACATTTAGACAAAGTAAATTCATTAAAAGTACTTGAGCGATTTGATGATTTGAAAAATTGAAAATGAAAGACATGAACCGATTCATTGCTAAGTCAGAAAACAATTCTATTGCTCTTATTACAATTATGTACGCAAATAAATTTCTTTTTATTTTTTGTTTTTTGCTTTCTACATTCGCTACCCAAGCTCAAGTTCTTGATTCAATAGGGTTAGCCAATGCCAAAACATTTACCTCCTTGCAAGAAGCACTAAAAACACCCAATGAGGTTTACAAGTTGGATTTAAAAAAGCAAAAACTAAAAGCTTTTCCACAAGAAATTTTGAAATTTAAAAACTTAACCCATTTAGATTTAAGTAAAAATAAAATCACCGAACTACCCGAAAACATTGGGGAATTAGAGAACTTACAATCTCTAACTTTATCTAAAAATAAACTCACTACACTTCCCAAGCAAATTGGCGACTTAGCAAACCTTACGTATCTAAACATCAATCAAAATGAATTAACTTCTATACCGGCACAAATGGGTAAGCTCGAAAACTTAGAAACGCTAGACCTTTGGAGCAACAACATAGAAACATTTCCGGAAGAAATTAAGTATATGAAAAATTTAAAGCGCTTAGATTTGCGAGTAATACTAATAAGCGATGAAGAACAAATGCGCTTGATGATACTTCTTCCTAGCACCAAAATATTTTTCTCGAATAATTGCAAGTGCCAATTATAGAGTTATGTAAACAAGAATTTTATTTCAAATGCTTTTCTGCGTGGTAAGAAGAACGTACCAATGGTCCGCTTTCTACATAATCAAAACCTTTTTCTAGGCCTACCTTTTTATACAAAGCAAATTTATCGGGATGAACAAAACTTTTCACCGGTAAATGATTTTTTGTTGGTTGTAGATATTGACCCAATGTTAAAATTTTGCAATTTGCTTTACGCAAATCATCCATTGTTTCATAAATCTCTTCTTCTGTTTCTCCTAAACCTAGCATAATGCCCGATTTGGTTGTACAACCGCTATCAGCCAATTGTTTAAGCACAGCAAGGCTTCTATCATACTTAGCTTGTATGCGCACTTGCTTAGTAAGCCTCCGCACTGTTTCCATATTATGTGAAACAATCTCAGGTTTTACATTTGCAATGCGTTGTATATTCTCTATTTCGCCTTTAAAATCAGGAATTAATGTTTCAATCGTAGTGCCCGGATTAGCCTCACGAATGGCGTTTATAGTCATTTCCCAAATAATGGAACCGCCATCTTTTAATTCGTCTCTATCTACAGAAGTAATAACGCAATGCTTGATTCCCATTAACTTAACCGATTCTGCCACACGCTTTGGCTCTTCCCAATCTACAGGCTTTGGGCGCCCGGTAGCCACCGCACAAAATCCACACGAGCGAGTACAAATGTTTCCAAGTATCATAAATGTAGCCGTGCCTGCACCCCAACATTCGCCCATATTCGGACAATTTCCACTTTCGCATATAGTATGAAGCTTGTGTGTATCAACAGTTTTGCGAACGTGTAAATATTCCTTGCCTGTTGGCAGTTTAACACGCAACCAATTGGGCTTACTAATTTTTGAAGATTCTTTTTCTAGAAGTGTATCAGACATAATTTACCAATGCGCTTAAAACCATTTTTTTCCAAACACCATACTTACATACAAATTTACCATCACTTGATTATTTTGTGTTAGTGCCATAATTGGTATTGTTTTCGGAAATACATCAACAGAAATACCTGTCTCAATTGCTTTAATTTCTTCGTTATGATCGGCATATTCTACACTTAAAGCCAACTTGGCGTATCCTCCGGGATAAATTTTCATTTCATCAAATCCTCTTAAATAGGGAGCCCTGCCATAAATATTATCGGGATAATGTTCGGTCGAATTGTATTTTTCTTCTTTTACATTAAACTCTCCGGGAAAAATAGAGGGTTGCAATATTTCGAGATAAACCGGCTTTGCAAAACCCAGAGAGGCGCCCAAAAAAGTACCTAAACGAATTTGCACACTCTTGCGCTCTGCTTTATCAAATAATACTTTCTGATACCCTACACCCGGACGAATAAGAAAAAGCGAATTGACTTTTCCGTAGAAGAAACCTTTTGAATTTTGGTAACTCTGATTTTTTATTTTTACTTCTTTTGGATGTCGCATTGTTACAAACTCAACCTCCAATATGCCTTTCTTTTTGGCAGTTATATGCTTACCTCTTCGGTAATTTGCTCCAAATCCATTCGAGTGCGCAAGAATACCAAACGATGATTCGTTGCGATACAATACATTTAGATTTTCTCCTCGCTGTGATGCAGAAAGAGCATCTTTCAATTCAGGTTTTGATGGACTAGGTGGAATTGCTGATGAGTTATCAAATCCAATAAGTATATTCTGAGAAAAAGAGTTGAATGTACTACTTAGTAAAAGCAGAATCACTGAAAAAAAAATATGTTGTTTAATTTGTAGTAACATAGCTACTGCTTTGTTGGAATAGTTATTTGCTTACTGTAATTTTAAGCTACATTAAATATACAAAGGCTTATGCACATTGCCCAAATAATTTACCAAGGAAATTTAAGAACAGAGGCTACACATCTAAAATCCGGTAATAAAATAATTACAGATGCCCCATTAGATAACAATGGGAAAGGAGAAGCTTTTTCGCCCACTGATTTACTCTCAACTTCTTTGGGAAATTGCATGCTGACCATTATGGGCATTTTAGCGGAACGCATAAACGTAGATATTACTAATACAGTAGTGGATGTAACGAAAATAATGAATGTAAATACTAGAAAAGTGAATGAAATAAAACTGGACGTTAAATTTCCAAAATCATATACCGATAAAGAAAAACAAATGCTTGAAAATGCAGCCAAAACGTGTCCTGTAGCATTGAGCTTAAATACAGAACTAATTCAAACTATAAATTTTATTTACCCATAAAGTGGGAAACAAAAGAAACTAGATAGATTTTTCTGTTGACTTTACAACAGCTTTTGTATAGGCAGGGCAACGTTCATGAGATTTACAAGATGACAAAACGATTGCTGAAACAAATAATACTAAAAGGGTATAACCGATTGATTTTTTCATTTTAAATGACTATTTGTATAAATATAAACCAAAAACTTTCAAAAAACAAAAATATCAACTAATCTTCTTATTTAAATAAATATATCCTTTTTTAAACTACTAACTATAGATGCAAACCACAGAAGTTCAAATTAACCCTCAACTAAACGAAAGTTGGAAAAACGTTTTAACAGAAGAATTTAATGCTCCATATTTTAAAGAGCTAAAAGCTTTTTTAGTAGAGGAAAAAAAAACACAAACAATTTATCCTCCAGGACCACAAATATTTTCTGCATTTAATCGTACCAATTTTGAAAACCTAAAGGTTGTTATAATTGGACAAGATCCCTATCATGGAAAAGGACAAGCAAACGGATTGTGCTTTTCGGTATCGCCAGGCATAAAGCCCCCTCCTTCCCTAGTCAACATTTATAAAGAAATGAAAACTGATTTAGGAGTAGAAATTCCAACAACAGGAAACCTAGAACCATGGGCAGACCAAGGCATCTTACTTTTAAATGCAACATTGACTGTTAGAGCGGGAGAACCCGGTTCGCACCAAGGCAAAGGATGGGAGCAGTTTACGGATACAATTATAAAAAAACTCTCATCGGAGAAAAAAAATTTGATTTTTCTTCTTTGGGGGAAGTTTGCTCAAGCCAAAGAAGCATTAATTGATACATCTAAACATTATGTTCTAAAAGCTGCACACCCGTCTCCATACTCTGCAAGTGCAGGATTCTTCGGGTGCAAGCATTTTTCAAAAACAAACGAATTACTAAAAAAACACAATCTACCTGAAATTGATTGGAGGATAGAAAAGTAGCGTATGAAAGTAGAACTGATAACAACCGAAGATGGCTCTCATACTTTATTCAACAAAACACTAAATGAGACCTACCACTCTACACATGGCTCTATACAAGAGTCTAATCATGTTTTTATACAGAATGGATTGACTCATTATATTAAGAATAATCCAACTACAAAAAACATAACTATACTGGAAGTTGGCTTGGGGACAGGATTAAACTCGATTTTAGCGTGGCAGTATTTAGCAAAAAACAATCTCCCTTTAAAAATAAATTATGTTGCACTAGAACCATATCCGATAGACACTGCAATTGTAAGTCAGCTGAACTACTCGACAATACTTAGCTTGAGCGATTTAGAACAGAACATATTCGAATTAATACATAGCTGTGATTTTGAAAACAACATAGAACTAAGCACTAATTTTTACTTTGAGAAAAAAAAAGAAACACTACAAAAAACAGTGTTCCCAAACTCTTTCGATATTGTTTTTTACGATGCTTTTGGGCCAAGAGCACAACCCGATATGTGGGAAAAATTTCTATTTGAAAAATTGTATTCAAATTTAGCGAGCAACGGTGTATTCGTTACCTATTGTGCAAAAGGCGAATTAAAAAGAAATTTAAAATCTATCGGTTTTGAAGTTGAAAGTCTGCAAGGCCCTCCAGGCAAAAGAGAAATGGTACGTGCAACTAAAAAGTCCAATTAGCACTTAAGCTAGGTAGCAATGGCAATTGATTTACACGCTTGTACAAAATTCTATCGAAATAAAATATATTGTCACGATTGTATGCGTTTGTAACACCAGCAGCGACTTCCATTCGGCTACGTTCAGAAAACTCAAACCTTTTTTTAACTGTAATATCTAATCTGTGATAATCGGGTAATCGACCACCATTCAATGAACTATATAAAATACCCAATTCTCCGTTTTGATTAGTATAGTTGGAATTTATACCATTGGTAAATGATAGCTTCTCATAAAATCCTTGTGTTTGTGTAAATGGAAAGCCAGAGCCGAAATTCCAACGCAGATCAACTTCCCAATCTGTGTGTTTGCCAAACTTATACGCTGTAACAATATTGATATTATGTCTTCTATCAAAGTGGGGAGCGTATTTCTCTATACCATCCCAGCGTCTTACATAGGTCAACGAGTATACTGTCCAAACATAGAAACGTTTGTAATCATACTTTAGCAAGAAATCTAACCCACGAGCATAACCGGTTTCAATAATAAAATCTTTTTTCAACGCATCCGGCTTGGTTGCATAATTTGCATTGTCTTCGTACAGTTTATTTCTATTGATATTGGTTAGCTGTGTAAAATTTTTCTGATATGCTTCTACATTCAATTCTAAATTAGAAGTTAAATCAAACTCAGTTCCTAAAATAATATGATTAGCTTTTTGTAGTTTGTGTTTAACATCTCTCACAGAACCGTCTTCTTCTGTAAAACGTGCAGGCAAATTATCTGATCCGGAAAGAAATCCGTAAAATAGATTAACTACATCCCGGTCTGAGTTAGCGCTAATTAAGTTTTGAGAATACAATCCTCCTGCAAATTTAAATCTAATCTTATTGGTGATATTGTACTTACCACTTAAGCGAGGTTCCGGAGAAAAGTTTGCCAATGAAGCATAGTAGTGTGCTCTAAAACTTGGTTCCAAAATAAGTTTCTTCTTCTTGCCTAAAAATTTAACCTTCACAAATCCAGCTAACTCGGTAGTGTTTTCTGTTTGGCTAATAAATTGATTTACGGAATTATAAAACTCGAAATTGGTTTTAAACCCAAGCATATCCAGTCCATATTGCACCTCGTTCAATCCGAAAAAATAGGTAAAATTCAATCCTGCATTAAACCCATTTATATCGCTTTTGCGTGGTTTTTCATCAGACTGCCCCAACATTTCTACTCCATATTTGGAGAACGCAAAATTACCCTGAATCAATGTTGCTGAAGATGGTGGTATAAGAATAAAATTACTTCCTACACCCGATGATTTCCAATTTAGTTTTGATAATGCTTTATAAGTTACATTGTCTCTAAAATTAAATCCAAACAAATTTATCTTACTTCCGTTTGCACTGTTAGCAGATACTTTACCATAAAAATCAGTAAACCCAAATGGCAAACCAGCTGTATCTACATAATTATAAACAGCTTTGGACGTTTGTGGCAAATAAGAATGCTTGGCACTAAGCACAAAAGAGGAACTTCCACGATCTTCATCAGAATTCTTTTTTAGGGGTCCCTCAAGTAGTGCTTTAGCTACAAACGGACTGGCGGAAACTTTACCTGATATTCTTTTCTTATTTCCATCACGTGTTTTTATATCCATAATAGAAGATATACGTCCTCCATACTCTGCACCAAAACCTCCGGTATAAATGTCTGCATTACGAATAATATCTGCATCGAACACAGAAAACAATCCAATAGAGTGAAATGGATTATATACAATCATCCCATCCAGCAATACTTTATTTTGCACAGGAGAACCACCACGAATATAGAGCTGCCCACCTTGATCGCCAGTAAACACTACACCAGGCAAAATTTGCAGGTATTGTGCTAAATCGGGTTCTCCTCCAACAGATGGCACTAAATTAATTTCTTTGGGAGTAATTTTATTTACAGAAACTTGGGTTTCTGTTTTTCGCTCCATTTTTGCTGCCGATATTTCAACAGCACCAAGTCTTACACTTGCCTTATTCAGAAATACTTTTTTTGTTACAATTTCTCCTGCTTTTACTGTAATATTTTCTTGTAAGGTATCGTAACCAAGATACGTTACCATTAACACATAGCTTCCGGGAGGGACCTTGGTAATGGAATAATAACCATTTACATCGGATGTAGCGCCATAAGAAGTTCCTTTTAAATAAACATTGGTAAACAATACCGGCTCGCCATTGTCCTTTGCATAGATAAATCCGCGAATATTGGCATTTTGAGACTGTTGCGCAGCAATATGTGCAACAAAAAACAAAAATATAAATTGAAGTTTAAGTATTTTCTTTGTCATATCATTAATAAGCAAGATGCAAGATATACATTTTTAAGTGTAGGATAACTACAACTGTATAAGCGGTGGATTATAAAATTAAACGGATTTACGCTGATTCAGACATTTCTATAATTTTGTCGAATTCCTCTACCTTTAAAGGCATTACAGACAACCTAGCTTGCTTAACCAAGTACACATTCTTTAGCATTGGCTCTTTTTTAATAGCAGCTAACGTAACCGACTTTTTTAATTTTTTGTATGGAGCAATATCTACTACCACCCAAGCAGTTTCATCTGTTGTTGGGTCCTGGTAATATTCTTTTACAACTTTCGCAATTCCAACCACTTCAAGTCCTTCGTTACTATGGTAAAAAAGAACAAAATCGCCTTTTTTCATTGCCTTTAAAAAATTGCGGGCGGTATAATTCCGCACACCATCCCACGTTGCTTTTTTGTCCTTTACAAATTTATCCCACGAATACTTAAAGGGTTCTGATTTTACAAGCCAGTAATTCATATAATTAAACACATAAAATTTAAGGGGGAATTTTTACAAACTAAATGTAGGGTATTTATTTTTCTTGTAAAAATTATAGTTTGGGGGTGTTTTGTTCTATAAACTGGCAATGGATTTACTTCACAATAATTTTTGTCGTAAAGTTACTAACCATTAAAAAGTACATTCCTGGGGCTAGATCTGATGTATCAACACTAATTTTCTTTGATTCGGTTTTAATTTTTTTTACAATTTTGTTGTTTATATCAATCATACAAATCATATTCAAATTTTCGTTCTCAAATCCGGATATAACAATGTTCATTCTTCCATCTAAAACAGGATTTGGGGCAACGTCTACCCGTCTTTTTGCTGGGAAGTTTTCATCCTGAGACAGAGCTATCACCTGTATATCATTAGAGCAACTTGCGCACCCATCTTCATTCAAAGCGCATACAGTATAAATACCATTCTCCGATATGACTATGGTTTGCCCATTAAAATTTGGTATTAATTGACCGTTTAAATACCAATTGTTATACACCCCATCGGTAAATAAACTATATCCACTTTGCAGAATAGTAGGTTTTTGAGGTAATTCCACAACAGTAATAGACTGGGGAATAATTCCCAAACAGCCGTTATTATCTATGTAATGGTGCAAAACAGTGTGCGTGCCAACCCCAGCTATAGTGCAAAAAAAGTTAGACCCGGAAACTCCGGTTCCTGTATAATAGTCAGCATTGTTTACTCCAGTTAAAAGTGAAATTCCGTTAGAGTCGTAGCACGTAGTAATTGGTGTTAGGGCTATAGATAGATTAAAATGATTGACGAGAACTGTAATTTGGGCATGTGCAGTGCATCCATTTGCAGCTGTTCCAGTAACCAAATAGGTGGTTGTATTTGTTGGAGAGTCAACGAATGAGCTTTTAGTATTATTTGTTGGCTGCCAATTGTAAGCAACTGCTCCGTTAGCTTGTAGAACAACAGAGTCACCAGCACACAGTTTAGTTGCTGTGGAATATACAGAAAGTGTTGGTGACGACTTTACATAAATGGTTTTTGTTGTACTTGTTATATTGCCATTAATATCTGTTCCTACCAATGTGTATGTAGTTTGGGCTGTTGGCGCAACCGAATTGGTTTGTCCAACTGCATTTTGTGGAAACCAATTATACTGATGTGCACCGTTGGCTACTAAATTTAAACTATCTCCTTGACAAAGTGAATCGGAAGCTGCTGTAATTCTTAGCTCCGGAATATACACTAACCATCCGTTGTTCTTAGGAAGGGTAAAGGATGTAGAATTAGTTGAACCATAATAAAGCGAATCCTTACCATTTATGGTACAATTAAAACTCAATATACCACTTTGTGGCAGCGTAACGTTCCAGGATTTATTTTTATTTCGGTTTACATATACCACCACCCCGTTGTTATATTCTACTTTTACTTGCGACATAAAGTTGTCATGATAAAGGCTGTCGTAGTTTGTGTCGGCTGCACGAATATAGTCAGAGGCATTTAGCATTTGTCCATTTAGGTTATATGAAATAAAAACAGGAGTTGCATTGTAAATTTTCCTCTGAACAGGGTATACATAGTTGTATTGTATTTTGGCAACCTTAGAAAACGATTTTAATAGACTTGGTGTGGGAATAAACGCTCCATTTCCATAAGCTAATTGGGTGGCGATATAGGTAAGTACAGAATCTGTCGAATACTTTTTAAAAACAGATTCTCCGTCTAATGGATTGGAGTAAAATCTTTCGATGTAGCCAACTCCATGCGATACATTCAGATGATGTAGTTTATTTAATTTGAAATTAACCAACAAGGGAAGTCTTTCTCCTTGTGAGTATTTAAGATCCTTTCCACAATTTAATTGCGCTTCAAAATCATCAAAATATCCACTGTATAAAAAGTGGTTATTTCCTTCGCCCGAGATTGGGCCATTGTGATGGGTTCTTAAATTTAATGCTAATTGTTGGTATGACTTTAATACGCTTTTAAAAGAAACACTCTCCACATTTTTATCATCATGATCTATTTTACTCGAAGGGTTGGTGGCTGAGTGAACATCCAAATAGCATCCATCGGTATTGTATGTTAAATGAATTAGTGGAGCCATTAAATTCGCATAATTAAACACCTTGTTGTGTTTCATTTGATAAGATCCTACCCAGGCTGTTTTTTGAGTGCCATCTGCATTTAGCGCAACATCCGGCAAATTATACATAGCAGAGTTTGGATAATAATCAACATAGTTTTCGTGGAGAGTAAACAAATAATTATGTGATTTTATTTTATTCTTAAGATTTATTAGCGCATTATCACCTCCATACATAGATCCGGCTGGCATAAATTGTGGAAACATATTGTCGTAACCACCATACTGCCAATTGTGAATTATACTCCACACATTGGTCACCCCTGCATTAGTTAGCGTATCAATATATTTCGACACATTAGCAAATGAGCCAATCCATGAATCGAAAATAAGACTTTCACCCGATTTTTTTAGGTAGGGAGAAACAGGATTATTTATATCGGGCAAAACATTATCTAAATTGGCGGAGCACGTTAAAATAATTTCTTCATAAATGTTTCTTCGTGTAAAGTTGGCCCGACACTCATATTCCATTCGTTGAGCAAAATATACCGATGAGCTTGAATAGACAGAGCTGTATGGAAATATTTCTGAACTTTCGGTATTCTCCCAATTTGTATAAAGGGTTGTAAAATGATTGTTTGAGAACAATACGTTTATCATTGGTAAATAAGGTATGCCAATTACTTTTGGATTTACACAATTAGCTGCCCGGTCAAGATCAAAACGAGAGCCATAATTGGAATTGCAGGTAACTTTTATGGCCAAACTTTTTTTGTTTTTTAAATAAAAAAAGTAATGATAATTAATGGAGCTCACACCAAAATTCATATTCCAATGCACATCCAGGGTATCTCCGTTATTAGTGCACGACAAAAGGGTGTACAATATATTGTTCCCGGTAGGGTAGTATGTATTTCCAAAATACTCTACCTTAATTCCGCCACCATTACTTGGATAAAAAAAAGGTTTGGACAACCCGTCAGGAAAGCACTTAAGAGATTTCAATGTTCCTTTTAAATTGGCATCGTATTCATAAATCACCGTGTCGGATTGGGATATGGCGTAAAATAAATATTTTTTACTTGTATGATCAAATAGTACACTTGCGGAAAGAGCTGTACTAAAGCTCAAAACGCAATAGAATACAAAACTATATTTGATATTATCCTTTATCATTTGTATTTGTTCAATTGATAACACTTACATGATCAAATTTCAATTTATCTAAATAAATTATAATAAACACAAACTCTTTTTCTCTATTCGAAGGAGTTGAACATGCCCCCCATTTCCTGCCCAATCGCTAGGCAATAACAAAAGGTACTTCTAATTGTAAAACAAATCAATTTAAACTATCGACTTTGTTACATTTTAGATTTCTAAAAATTTGTTGAAACAGCGCAAAAATATACAGTTTATACCCCCACTCAATTGTTGTGTTGGAAAATTACAGATGGCTATTTTACTACTACTTTCTCAACTTGCAAGGTGTGACTGTTGCGATTTAGTTTCAAAAAATAAATTCCCTTGGGCAATTAGGAGGTGGTAAAAGTTGCTATGCCATTTTTCATTTCGGCATCCATAATTTTTGTACCACTTACGGTATATAACTCTGCATTAGTACATTTTTGCAAAGTGTCATAAACAGTAATAAGACCTTCGGAGGGATTCGGATATATGCGAATGTCAGTTTTGTTAAGAATATTTACAGCGTTGAATTTACTTCGTTTGATTACACGTATGCGTGCATCTGAATCTAAGTTTGTTGGATTATAAATAATATTCTTTTTGTCGTTCGAAATAACATATACATCTTAACACAAAAGTAAATGGGTTTCTAGAACTAGAAGCAATTAAATTTATTTCACCCATCTTCTATAATAAACTAGAAATAATTTAAACTAAGCATCTACCTTACTAAGGTAATATTTCCAGATACGGAAACATTTTGATTCTTAGTGGTGGTTGAAATAAGTTTATAGACATAAACACCGGTATCCGCATTTTTATTCTTCAACACACCATCCCATTCAAAGTTTATATCTTCTGTCTCTATTATTTTTTCGCCCCAACGATTGTATATAGTAAAAAGTAGTTTTTTTACGCAAGCTGTCCCATAAATTTTCAATACATCATTTTGCCCATCACCATTGGGAGAAAAGGCATTAGGAACAAAAAGCGCTTGTTTACTACAACTAGCATCAATAAGAATAAATACCGAGTCCATTGCAGAGCACCCATACGCATCTGTTACTGTAACGTAGTACATCGTTGAAACACTAGGCGTAACCACTGTTGTTTGACAATTGGCGCAACTAGAATTTGAAATTGGAATCCAATTGTAACTAATTCCTCCGGTTGCATTTAGTGTTGCACTTTCTCCTTCAGTGAGTGTAATGTCAACACCTGCATCAGCTATTGGTTGAGATATAACAATGGTTACACTACCACTTGTAATGCAATTGCTGTTATACACACTTGCTGAATAAATTGAAGTCGTGGCGGGTGAAACTACAATAGATGTAGTGGTTTCTCCAGTACTCCACAAATAAGTTGTTCCTCCGGATGCTGTAAGCGTAATTGCTTGCGATGAGCAAATTGTTTGGTTGGGCGACAAACTTATGGTAGGCATAGGCAATACATTAATTAAAACAGAATCAACCGAAGTGCAACTGCCATTAGAAACTGACACAGTATAAACAGCATTTGCCAAAGGCGATACGGTGATCGATGTATTGCTAGAACCATTGTTCCATAAATAATTGGTGCCACCTGAAACACTTAATGATACACTTGCACCGTTACAAATAGTAGTATTACTACTCAATGAAACAACAGGAGGCTGAACCATTTGAATTGATACAGTAGTAGTTGCTGTACATCCAAATGCACTTAATGCTTGAACGGAATAAGTTGTAGATATTGTTGGTGAGGCTATAGTAGTTGTACCACTTGACACACTAAGGGTATTGGCGGGAGCCCAGGAGTAGGCTATTCCATTTCCATTTGCTGTGAGAGTTATAGTTTCCCCCACACATACTGAACTTGTTGGCAATACAATTGACACAAGTGGATCGGGATGCACAGTAATAGTCGCAGTATCAAACAAATTACAAACCCCTGAAGTTTCGAATAATGTATAAGTTGTAGTTGCAACAGGAACTACTGTAATGGCAACATTAGTACTGGCTGTGCTCCATAAATATCCGGATGCATTTGATGCTATTAGTTGCGTACTATCTCCTGCACAAAACCCAGAGACCCCATTTACTATTATTTGTGGCGCATTTATCATTGCTATAGCAATACTATCTTTTAGTATACAACCCTGTGCTGTAGTAATTGCTAAATAATATGTTGCCGAAGTAGTTGGTGTTGCCAAAACTGTAGCTGTATTTGTAGCATTTAACCCTATTGATGGCTGCCACGAATAATTTTGCCCTCCTGTTGAACTCAGTATAAGTGAGCTTCCATCACAAAGCGTTGTATCGTTGGTAAGAATCCCCGCAGCCAATGTGGGCGATGCTACTGTTATTTGTAAAGTGACACTATCCAAGGGGCAGGCAACTTTCATTTTAACTGAATAGGTGCCAGGAGTTAAATAACTATGTGTTGGAGTTGTGGCCGATGAAGTATTACCATCGCCAAAATCCCACATGTATGAGGTAGTTATATCCCATTTATTACATTGGCTTGTTGTGTCTGTAAAAGTAATGGGTGTAGAACAATTAGCTATTGTTCCAGAGGAAGTAACAAATCCAACATTACTTTTTTGTATGAGTTTAAAAACTGCTGTGGAAGATTTTCCTGCCGAAGGAGGTGAGGTTTGATAGGCTCCAGAAGTAGTTAGGAAGTTTGGGTTCAAAAGAGGATTGGCTTGTCCTACGGCATCGTGAGCAATAACGATATAGTTATCACACCCCGTAGATTTATATTCCATACTATGCCTAAGCGATTGCCCATTGGTTCCATAGACATTACTTGAGAGTACCGATGTTAAAGCCACATTTAATTTTGCAACATACATTCCTCTGGAAACAATAGTAGTTCCGCTACATAGATTTGGGATTCCAGATTGAAAGTTGGCAAAGCCGCAAATAAACAAATTATCATTGGCATCACACTTAATATTCGAACCTACAATAGCCCCCCAATTGGGAAGTGCTCCATAATGAGTACTTCTGAGTAACATGCTTCCCGAATTAGATAAAATACTTATAAAAGCATCGGTACTTCCAATCCGGTTTATACCATAAACCCCAGGCGTGGTAGGGAAATTTGCAGAATAAGTTACCCCCGTAACTACAACTTCTTGTGCGGAATTTAGGGTTAAGTCAATTCCATATTCATCATCATCACCACCTAAATATGTACTCCAAACCAAATCAGAGGCACCATTCCCTGAAGGATTTAACTTACATATAACAACATCCTTTTTCCAAGCGGTAGTAGTTGTATTCATAACTGCATCATAGCATCCTGATGTGGTAGGGAAATTCTTCGAAAGTGTATAACCTGTTATATAAATGTTACTTGCCGCATCTATATATAAACCTTTACCTGTACTTGCGGTGCCAAAACTTGCTGACAATGCAGCAGAGCCGTCTGACCTATCTCCTCCTATATAAGTTGAATATTGCAAGGAAGATCCAGTACTATTGAGCTTGAATATGACAATGTCGTCTTGCCCCCCATTGTATGTGCTATCATATGCACCAAAAGTTGTTGGAAAAGAATTGGGATTAAAAAGCTCAGTTACTAACCCATACACAATAGCTTCTCCGGCCGCATTTACCTTAATATCATCACCCGCCTCTGTATCAATGCCTCCAATAAATGTAGAGTATATAATATTCCCAGAGTTATCGAGCTTCATCACAAATGCATCTGATTCTAAAGGATTATTTACCCCTAAGTTTAAGTTTTGGTTATATGCTCCTGCTGTAGTTGGAAAATTAGGCGAATAAGTAAACCCTGTTATATATATATTTCCAGCATGGTCTATAGTTATTCCATTTCCTCTTTCATGAGCCACATCTCCAATAGATATGCTCCAAATAAGGTTACTACCGGTTGGATCGAGTTTATAGATAAATACATCTTGCCCACCTTTGTTCACGCTACCATCAGTTACAGGAAAATTACCTTCATAATAACCGGTGCAATATATATTGCCGGCATTATCAATAGCCATATCTCGTACCGAGGAATAACTTGTTGATTGTGTAGAACCAACATACGTTGACCAATCCATTTTAATATTCTTCGTGCCCCACGCCCTTGCCCCAAACAACATAAGTAATGCAACTAAAAACCTTAAGTTGGTATTACCGACTAACATAGTATATAATTTTTCTTAATGTACTTATCTTACATTGTGACAACAACTCAGAAAATTTCATTTGTAACATTTTAGATTTAATATGCTAAATTGCATAAAAAATTATTTAAGATACGATCGTATCAATATTTTCGTTTCTAAAAAAGTGATAAATGAAAACACATTTCGCCTATTTCAAAAACAGCTATTACAAGACATACTACTTTTTTTGAATAGATAACGGGAGCTAACAGAACTATAATTTCTAATCGAATACGAATAAAAATTAAATAAAACTAAACTACTTAATGAAATAGCCTCAAGGGCAAAAAACATGAGAAAGAAAGACTCCATTAAAACTTTAATTCACTCATTAACAATGAATGAGAAAAGATACTTTAAGATGTATAACTCCTTTTATGAAAAGGATAGTAGTTATTCTAAATTGTTCGACCTTATTGACAAAAACAAAGATGAGATTGAACAACTAAAGATTACACATATTCGTGTGACCAAGAACAGACTACAACAAAGACTATTAAAGAGTCTCAGGTCTTTTAACAGCGGGAAAACTCCACAATTATTGCTTCGAGAACTACTTGACTATATTGAACTACTTCAACAAAAGAATCTTTACTACCAAGCTTTAACAGTTATTTCAAAAGCAAAGTCTATCGCTATAAAATACGAACAGTTTAATAGTTTAATTGAATTACTAACAGCCGAACAACGTATATACATTACTCTTAAAGATTTGAAAGTGTTAGAAACTGTTTTTGAGAAAAATTGTAAAGCGATAGTCCACTATACAAATGTGTTTGAAAACCTTACTCGATTTGCTGTTTTAGAAGGAAAGCTTGGAGTACTTATTTTAACCGTGGGCAGAGCACAAAATATAAAGAGCAAAAAATTATATGTTGATCTTTTTTCGAATAAGCTATTCTCTCATGAGTCAAATGCCCTCTCTAAAAGAGCAAAAATAATATTCAACTATATAAGTGGCATATACTATTTAAACTGCGAAGGAGACTACAGAAAAAGCTTGGAGTATTTCTTGAAAATTAAAACTATTCTTGACTCGGATAAAAATTTGTATCAATTATTTAGCTTACGCTACATATTAACCATTGGAAATATATTATCTACAATTGTTTACATTCCCGAAGTGTCATTTGAGAGGGCAATAAAGTATTTAAATTTTTACAAAGCAATCCCCCCACAAACCGTTATGAATCAGGATGAAATTGAGGTAAGATATTATTGCACCCTTACCGAAATTTACCTACAATATGGCAAGTACAAAGATATTGAGCAGCATATTCCTGATATTTTAAAATGGTTGAATAATGTAAAAGAGACGGATAAAATAAAGTTTAAACTATATCAATTATACTTCAATATGGCTTCTATACTTTTTATTCTTGAAAAATACAATAAAGCTCTTACCTTGTTTGCTAAAATAACCAATGATCAAAATTTAATTTCAAAAAACATTGTATGTTATTCGAAATTATTCAGCTTACTTATTTACTACGAGACAAATTGCTATGATTTGATAAACAACATGGCCAATTCAACTATACGATTATTGAAAAAACTAGGTGGACTTAATGAAATGGAAAAAACATTAATTCGCTTTTTACAAAAGTCAGCTACCGAAAGCAATTCCAATGAAACTAAAAAAAAGGATTTTACATTACTAAAAAAAGAATTACAATCTATTATTAACAACAACCCTATTGAAGCAAAATCACTAGAGTATATTGATTTTATTTCATGGATTGATTCTAAATTACAAAATCAGAGCTTGTCAAGTTTTTTAACTGCGAAAGTTGAAAAAAAACGTAATTTACTATAAATATAAAGTGGACAGCAGAATCGTTGCCTTGAATACCACAAACAAGATTCACGAATACTTAAAGGGTTCTGATTTTACAAGCCAGTAGTTCATCTTATTAATTTTAATGTAATATTTTAAACACCATTTCTTTCAACAATTCTCCTTGGGGAATATTTCCGGCATCAACGCCTTTTGATTTTAAATCGTATTCACGCAAATAATTAACAATTGCTCTTAACTTCGGGAGCGAATACATTCTTGCAGCGCGCTCATAATCTTGTACAAAAAATGGATTAACCCCCAACCCTGAAGCAACAGCCATTTTCGATTTATCGGGCAAGGAATGATATATAATTAATTTAGAAAAATAGCCGTATAATGTACTAATGGTAACAACCATTGGATTATCCTTTTCATTCGCAGCAAAATAGTTAACTATTTTATTGGCTTTTAAAACATCTTTTCTACCCAAAGCTGCTTGTAGTTCAAACGTATTGTAATCTTTACTAATTCCTACATTTGCTTGGATATGTTCAATAGTAACTTCACTTTTTGCTGGGAGATTAATCATCAATTTATCCAACTCATTTGCCACCTTACTTAAATCATTACCCAAATACTCTGTAAGCATAGCAGCTGCACGCGGCTCTATTGAATATCCTTTTGATCTCAAATAAGCTTCTATCCAGTCTGGGATTTTGTTATCGTATAATTTTTTGGACTCAAACAATACAGCTTTTTTGGCAATTGCTTTTGCTAATGAAGTCCGCTTATCAATTGTTTTATATTTATAGCAAAAAACCAAAATCGTGGAAGGCTGCGGATTATCTAGATAAACTACAAATGGATGTTTGCTTTTCCCATCATCATCTGCCTTTTCTCTTCCTACTAGATCTTTCAAATTTTGAGCTTCCTTTACAATTACCACCTGCCTTTCGCTCATCATTGGAAAACGCTTAGCAGCGCTAATTACACTTAAAACATCAGTATCCTTTCCATACACAACAGTTTGATTGAACTCCTTTTCAGACTCATCTAATATTTTATTCTCAATCAAATCAGCTATTGCATCAATAAAATAAGGCTCCTCCCCCATTAAAAAATAAACGGGCGCAAATTTTTGCTTTTTTAATTCGCTTACAATTTGTTCAAATTCTTGCATGTACTCGTACTATTTTTTACCTTACTTAAATGCAATTTCCACAACTCAATTTACCCACCTTCGATTTCAAAATAAGATTGGATAATGAGTCTGATAAATTACAAATATTCGACATCATTCGGAAAAAATATGTGGTAATTACTCCCGAAGAGTGGGTTCGACAGAATTTTGTTCACTTCCTTGTTTTACACAAAAATTATCCGGCTTCTTTACTAAAAGTAGAACGGTTATTAAAAGTACACAAAGTAACTAAAAGAACCGACATATTAATTCACGACACCAAAGGAAAACCATTGTTATTAGTTGAATGCAAGGCTCCGGATATTGCAATTAACAATGTAGTCTTTGAGCAGGCACTGGTATATAATATTGAGCTTAAAGTGCCTTTCTTAATTGCAACAAATGGAATAACACATACAACATGCAAACTAGATATAGCAACCAATTCACATACTTTTCTTAATGAAATTCCAGACTATACATCCATAAACAACTTGCTTTAACTGCATTTTTTGCGTATATTAAGTATCATCGATTTTCTGTATGTTTAAAAAAATCAGTACCCTCTTATTTTTGCTTTTCTCTTTTGTTGGGATTAACCAAACGCTATCTTATCCGAAAACGAGTCAAACATACTTTAAGATGCCTGAAATAGCTGCTGATGAGTATTTACCAAACACTGTTATTTTTAAGGTAAAAAGTAGTTATCGAGCTAATTGCTCAAACAAATCGATTGATGGGATAGAAAAAATTTCTACTTTATTTTCTGCTATACAAGTAACTAAACTGGAAAAAATATTTCCTAACCACACAGCTCCAGCAGAAACTTACAATAACTTGGGACAAAAACTAGAAGACCTATCTCTTATTTATACCCTATACTATAGCTCAACTAAAAATTTAGAAAAAACAATTAACCAACTTTACTCAATAGGTATTTTTGAATATGTTCAACCCTATTACCTGCCAAAGTCGGTATCGTTTACTCCCAATGATGCCAATATTGGCTTGCAGTACCATATTCAAAAAATGCGGGCAGACAGTGCGTGGGGCATAAACACTACCACCGCCAGAGGCGATACAAATGTGGTAATTGGAATTATTGATAGTGGAGTAGAACTAACTCACCCCGACCTAAAAAATAATATAAAATACAACTACTCCGACCCATTAAATATGATTGATGATGATGGAGACGGTTATGTAGATAATTATATGGGATGGGACTTGGGTTCTAACGACAATGACCCTAGCTATCAAGGAAGCGACCACGGAGTACATGTTTCGGGCATTGCAGCGGCAAGTACCAATAACACAATTGGTGTAGCGGGGATAGGATTTACTTGTAAATTTTTACCGATTAAGGCCACAAATGCAAGTGGCTTTTTAACAGGAGCATACCAAAGTATTGTGTACGCTGCAGACCATAATTGTAAAATTATAAATTGCAGCTGGGGGGCTCCTACATACTCCCCTTTCGGACAAACAGTGGTAAATTATGCAACATACAACCATAACGCCCTAATAGTTGCTGCCGCAGGGAACAACGGTGCTTTTATGAATTTCTATCCTGCTGCGCTAGACAACGTGCTATCGGTAGCTGCAACAAATGGAAGCGATATTAAATGGGCAGGTTCTAACTGGTCCTACCAAGTTGATTTATGCGCTCCCGGAGATGGCATCTACTCTACTATTTCAGGGAATAGCTATTCAACAATGAGCGGAACATCTATGGCATCGCCAAATGCAGCAGGTGCGGCAGCCATTGTAAAATCTTTTTTCCCAAGCTATACATCCGGACAAATTGCAGCACAATTAAAAGCTACATGTGATAATATAGATGCACTTAATAACCCCTCTTATAAAAACAAACTAGGAACGGGTAGAATAAATCTGTACAAAGCACTTACCAATACAAATACAAAATATTTTTCGTTGACAACACATACAGAAACTGACAACAACAACGACATTTTTCTCACAAATGATACAATACGAATTACAGGAACATTTCTAAACTACCTCTCGCCAATTTCCAGTCTTACGGCTTCTCTTTCAGTAATCTCGGGAAACAACTATGTTGCGCTATTAGATAGCACTACAACACTAGGAGCCTTAAACACGCTGGGCTCCGCTCAAAACACAACAGACCCATTTCTACTTACAATAACAAATACAGTCCCCATCAACACTAGTATCAAACTGCGTGTATCTATAAGCGATGGAACTGTAACCCACAACGATTACTTTGAAATACTTATTAATGCTGATTATATAGACGTATCTATTAACGATATAAGCACAACTATTACCAGCAAGGGATTAATTGGTTTTAACAATATTAATCAAACAGAAGGACTTGGATTTACTTATAAAAGTAGCAGCAGCTTATTGTACGAAAGCAGTTTTATGATTGGAACGTCTACGCTGAGTGTTTCTGACAGAGCTAGGGCAGCAAGCGGCAATTACGATTCTGATTTTATTGCAACTACTGTTGTAAAAAAAATCCCTAATATCATTTCAAACTTTGACATAGAAGGCCTTTTTAACGATAGTGGAGCAGGAGCCAATGCACTTCCTGTTTCCGTAAGACATAGCGCGCATGCATGGAATACTGCGGGACACACCAAGTATATCATTCTAAAATATGTGATTAAAAACACCGGAAATACACCCCTAAACAATTTATATGCAGGCATACTGGCAGATTGGGACATTGACGACTTAACATACACAGAAAATAAAGCCGCATTTGATGCTTCAACAAATATGGGATACGCATTTCACACCGCAAATCAAGGTCTTTACTGTGGTATAAAAGTTGTGTCAACCAGTGCGGGAGCAAATCATTATGCCCTAGACAATAATAACAATGGAGCTGGCGGAATAAACGTGAGTGATGGCTTTGATACAGCGGAGAAATACATTGCATTATCTACGCCTCGTTCAAATGCAGGAGGATCCGGCAATGGAGATGACATTATAAGCTTGGTAAGTACCGGCCCATATTCCATTAACGCAAATGACTCTGTAATTGTAGGGTTTGCAATACTTGCAGGAGATAGCCTTGCTGATTTAAAAGCGAGTGCGCAAAACGCCCAAGTAAATTGGAACCAATACGCATTAAGCATTAATAAATCTACACTACCATTAATTACGATTCATCTATTTCCCAACCCAACTAGCAGTGGGTATTTTAACCTAGAAATAAACAACGATAAAGAGGAGGAATTTCAACTTTCAATAAGTGACGCTCTAGGTCGCACTTTAATTCAGACTAAGGCGCATGGAAACAGGCTTACAAAAATTCTCTTACCGGCAATAGAAAAAGGAATTTACTTCGTTACAATAAAAAACAAGAATTTTCATGAGGTAGAAAAACTAATAATAGAATAAAATCATTATTTTAGAACAAAATTAATATCTAACTTATAATTATGGATTTAAAAGGAATTATATCAATATCAGGAATGAGTGGACTTTTTAAAGTAGTAGCTCAATCTAAAAATGGATTTATAGTAGAGTCGTTGTTGGATAAAAGAAGAATTCCTGCATACTCCAGCTATAAAATAAGTACGATAGAAGAAATTAGCGTTTATTCTACAGGAGATGATGTACCCTTGGCAGAGGTATTAAAAAAAATAATGACTAAAGAAAAAGGTGCTGCTGCAGAAATCAAAGGAGATGATGCTCAAATAAGAAAGTATTTTGAATCGGCCTTTCCTGAGTTTGACAAAGAAAGAGTTCATACATCCGACATCAAAAAAATTATTGGCTGGTATAACATTTTGCAAAAAAATGATTTACTAAAAGATAAAGAAGCTGATAAAAAAGCAGGCGAAGAAACAGACAAAGCTGCTAAAGCACTAGCCGCAGGGAAGGAAGACGCTGTTAAAAAAACAAAGAAAGCGTCTGTTGCAAAAGTAGGTAAAACAAGTGCAGGAAAAGTGAAAGTTGCAGGTGTTAGAAAATCTGGCACTGCTTAAGCTTTAGCATTATTGATACAGTACAGCTTGTCTACCATTTAACTAATCTGTAAAACCATTGTCATGAGTCGTCCGCAAGCTTCCGAGTACCCTACAAGTTACGAGCAGTATATTTCTTTAGTTAACGGAGACAACGTAATTAAAGTTTTGGAAGAGCAAACGCTTTCTATTCGAGCTGTATTATCAAGCGTAGATGAAGATATGGAAGACCATTCCTATGCTCCCGGCAAATGGACAATAAAGGAAGTAATTGGGCACATAATAGATACCGAAAGAGTTGTAGGCTATCGTGTATTGCGCTATGTAAGAGGAGATGAAAGTATTTTGCCCGGATTTGACAGTGATATGTACGTTAAGAATGGAAATTTTTCTAGAAGAAGTTTGTACGATTTAGCGCACGAATTTAGCTATGTAAGAGGCGCTAACATCGCACTTTTTAAAACCTTCGACAATCTTGATTTAGAAAAAAAAGGAACTGCCGATGGTAAGCAAGCTTCAGTAAGAGCTCTATTATACATGATTGCAGGACATACAGAGCACCACATTAAAATTCTACGTTCAAAATACCTTGTCTAATTTATACAAAACAGGTTTTGATGGAGATGCATCGCTCTCAATAGAAGTAATCTGAATATTCAATAAATAAATTCCATCCGGTATATTTTCCGGTACAAAAATCAACTCAGAAATAGTACAGTTTACTCGTGTATTTTGGGGATATTGCCAAAATGCCCTGTGTGCAAGCAATTTTCCTCCATCTACTTCCGCATCAACAGAGGGTAAGTCTATCAACAAATGTTTTATACCGCATTCTACCAAAAATTCGCAAACTTCCGGATGTAAATAAGGCGGATTCGTATTGCTATAATTCTTTGTCAATTTTTCCTTCGTATTTGGAAGTGTTCTAATTACAAGTGCTTCGGGTTGCACAGACCGATTTATTATTTGCTCTATTTGCTTTTTCACAATCACCTTATCTTTTCCAACCTCAATTGGCTCAACAGAAATCAACTGAGCAATAAAAAAATAATTAGTAAGGCATTTATTTATCGTATAGTTTTCCGTGCTAATATGCCCCACGCATTCCGTATGGGTTCCATGGCCATGTGGGTTAATAAATAAATTTTTAAAATTTACCGAACCTCCTTGATTCACATCTCCTACCCAATTGCCCATTACTACTGGCTCAAATTTCGGATTACCTACATACCAGGCTTTAACATTAGCATCTGTATTGCTCAACGACATTGATATATCAAGAGGTTGAGATAAATCAAATTTATATGTATCGTTTTTATACTTGATTGTACTTTCCATTTTCATGTTTTGTAAAAAATAAATCGGAAGCAATTTTATCTGCTATTAATTTTCCGGTTCTTGTTAACGTATAATTATTTTCTTTTACTAGCACGTTCTTTCCTTCTACAAAAGGAGCAATTCCTTCTGCAAAATGGCTCTCATACTCATTGCCAAACTGAGACACAATATAATTTCTATCCACACCCCACATTGTGCGCAACGATGTCATTACATACTCATTAAACAAATCGTTTTTTGCCAATTTTTCCTTTTCAAAATCAAGCTTACCCAAAACAACAGACTTTATATACAAATGATTGTTTGATACATTCCATTGTCTGCTTGTTCCACTATAAGAATGTGCCGATGGCCCTAAGCCTATATATTCTTTGTTCTTCCAATAGTTGCTATTGTGCTTGGAAATAAAACCGGGCCTACAAAAATTAGAAATCTCGTATTGAATTATATTGTTGTGCTCACAAAAATCAAGTAGGTGTATAAATTGAGCGGCAGCCTTTTCGTCCGTTGGCAATTGGGTTAAATTATTTTTTACACGATGCGCTAAAACAGTCTTTGGCTCTACCGTTAAACAATATGCAGATAAATGAGGGATTTGAAATGCTATAAACTTTCTCAAATTTGCATCCCACGTTTGCAAGGTAGAATTCGGCAATCCGTATATCAAATCAATACTGATATTTGTTATTCCTTTATCTTGTGCTTGTTTAATGCAATATTCCGCTTGACTGGCATTATGGGCTCTATGGAGCAATTGCAAATCATTTTCATCAAACGATTGCGTACCAATACTAAGCCGATTAACTCCCACTGCTATCCAATCTCGTAGCTTTTGCTCTGTTACATCATCCGGATTAGCCTCTAGTGTAATTTCGGCAGTAGAGCTAATTTTATATACGTGGTGAAGCGCCTCGATAATTCTAAACAAATGGTCAGAGCTAATAATAGAGGGAGTTCCTCCGCCAAAATAAACTGTTTCAATATTTCTATTTTGAAGATAATCTTTGCGCAAATGAATTTCCTGCACTAACGCCTTTACAAAATCATCTACATAATTAGTTTGTGTGGAAAAATGAAAGTCGCAGTAGATGCACGCTTGCTTACAAAAAGGAATATGAATATAAATTGATGACATTATTTGGCAAGCACAATTCTAAATGTTGTTCCCTTTCCTATTTCAGATGATCTGACAAAAATTTTACCTTGATGATAGTTTTCGATAATTCGCTTACACAGCGAAAGGCCCAAGCCCCACCCTCTTTGTTTAGTAGTATAACCTGGCTCAAAAACTGTCTTATACTTAGAATTTGGCATTCCTTTTCCGGTATCAGAAATGTCTATATACACAAATTGGGTTTGGTCAGAAACTTCAATATAAATAGAACCCTTACCATCCATTGCATCTACGGCATTTCTACATAAATTTTCTATAACCCACTCAAACAATGGTTTATTTATTTTTACTTGCAAATCGTAACTTACATTATTCTTGACCTCAAACAACACATTTTTCGAAGTGCGTTTTTTCATGTAATCAACAGATTCTGACAATACCGCCTCCAAGTTATGCAAATCTAAAACCGGGGTTGAACCTATTTTGGAGAAGCGCTCGGTAATAGTTTCTAGTCGCGACACATCGTTTTGTATTTCATGAATAGTTTCGGCATCCAATCCTTTCAATTTTAAATATTCAACCCATGCTAATAAAGAAGAGAGAGGCGTACCAAGCTGATGTGCCGTTTCCTTGGCCATTCCAACCCAAACTTGATTCTGCTCGGCTTTACGAGCGGTACTAAATAAGGTGTAAGCTATGAAAAGAAACAATCCTATAATTAAAAATTGAAAATAAGGATAGTACTTTAATTGAGTTAGTAAAAAAGAATCGTTGTAGAAAATATAATACCTTTCATTATTACTTAGTTCAATCTCTATTGGTTTATTCTGAGCCTCCATAGATTTTATAGTTGCTTGCAGCTCCGCATTGTCAGAAACAATAGCAGAATCTATATTCCCAAATGCAACAACTTGTATTCTGGTAGAGTCGGTATAAATAACCGGAACAGAGGCCGTATTAATAGCAACTTCCGAGATAAATGATTTAATTAAATCATCTAATACAATTTTCAAGTCATTAAATAAACGTGAATCTCTGTAATACAAATAATTCTTTTGACCTTTGTATATCTCTATTTCTATTGGGGGTTGCAAAGCATTCATTATTGCTATTTCTTGGCGCAAATAATCGGCATTGCTCTGCAATACAGAATCAATATTGCGAGTGGCTATAACAGTGCCTTTGCTATCCGCTAATATTACGGGCACGGTTTCATTGTTCTTTATAACTTCGAAAATAAAACTTAAGTCATCTATTTGCAATGCTGGATTTGCAAGCATTTTAGTGCCTTTCGCCCACAACTCCACTTTTTTCCTTTCCTCCTTCTTAATCTTCTCAAACAATTCGTTCGTATATTTTACTAGACTTGCTTTTTTCTGAATGGCATCTGCCCAAAGTTTCACTTTCTTGCGCTCCTCCTGTGCAATCTTATTCACAAGCGTATTGGTGTAAAATAAAGAGATCGCAACTATGACAATAGCGCTAACAAATAAAATTATTTTCCACTTACGTTTTTTTGAATAAATATTCATTCTTACAACTTTGTTACAATCAATCTAGTTTAAGATACGCAATTTTAGGGGTTCGAAGAGCTAAATAGCTCAAAAATCATCATCCTCATCTTTACCATTCGCATCCTTTTTATCTTCCTTCCAAATTACCTTTATCTTATCCGATTCTTGTTCTTTCTTTTCAGATTTGCTATTATCTTTTCCGAATTCTTCTTTAAAAATTTTCCTTATTTCTTGTTTTTCTTTTTGCATATCTTGCTTTACATAATTAAATGCAGATTTTCTATCGTACTTGATAATTGGATTATCTACCGTGCCCGTCATTAAAACAAACAAACTTATTTTGCCCAATCCATCATCTTCAACTTGACCAAATTCATCGTTTTCTCTCTTTGCCTTCTTTGCTTTCTTCGATAAAATATCATTCAGGTATAACTTAATTTTATAGTCGATACTATTATCGAATCCGTGCATACCACTACACACAATATCAATTGCTGTGGACTTTACATCCATTTTAGGAATTACAATTTTCTCATTTCTGATGTCGATCTGATTTTTCAATGTAAAAAATTTAATATGTTCCAGCTCGGAAAGTTTAATATATTTAGAAAGAGCTCTCAATGGTTCATATTTAATAAGCTCACCTTTATCTATGGTTAAATTACATGTTGTTATTAGCTTATCCCACTTAGGAGTAAAACTTTTATCCCAAAATGCTTGTAAAGAAATATCTGCGGTAGCAATACCTTTAATATTATCTGCGGATAATGTTTGTTGACCAAAATTATCAAACTGATTAAACACTTTCGTGAGATTTACTTTATCTATTGTCGACTCGCACACCAATGAGATATTAGAAACATCCCTTGTATCAAAAAAACCGGTAGCAGAAACTTCTCCATCAGCCGTATTCATTCTTACAGGATGAAAAAACAATTGTTGATTTTTCAAATCGAGCTCGCCCGAAATAGCTGTGGCTTCAAATTTCTTAAAATTAAATTTATTGCATGTAAAACTAATTGAGCCATTCAAATTAGTAGGCAGATAAAAGACAGCCCCACCGGAACTTCCAGAAGAAGTATTGTTCAAATTAATTTTATCAATTTCAACTAATCCACTGAGTTGTATAATTACAGTGGTATCTACAATTGCAGGAATAAGATTCTTCAAAAACCCCTTTGCAGAAAATTTTGTTTTATTAAGTATGCCCGATACAGAGGATACAACTAATTGCTCCGGTTCAATTAAAAAATCTCCGGATAAACTGTCAAGAGACATATCCAACATTTTAAAATCACCCTTTACATTTACTAATCTGCACCTTCCGGAAACTTCGGATGCAGTTTTTCGATGCTTCGGAAAGCTATTGATATCAGCCAATTTACCTTTGTAATATACTAACACACTCAACTGTCCGGAAAAAGACTGAGCAATTGAATCGGGAACAAAAGAAGAAATAGTTTCCAAATCAATTAATCCTTTTAAAAATAAATCCATCTCGGGATTTGCAAAATCGGTAACAATAATACTCCCAGCTATTGGGTTGTTTTTTATGCGACAGGAAAAGGATTGTATTTTAAACTCGCTCGTTATACTCTTCTTATGTTTTTCATACAAAAACTCGGCATCAAAATTTATTTTATCAATAGCAGAATCTACTTTCTTGTGACTTATGCTCCCATTTACAACACTAATCAAACCTTTAATAATAGGCATTTCTGTATCGGAAACGACTCCTTTTATTGTTGTTGAAAATGCTACATTTCCGGCATTAGAATAATCTGAAAACTTCCGAGAAAAATCTTTCGGCACTAATGCGAGCAAGCTAATTAAGTCAAGTTTTTTTCCTGAAATAGAAACATCTATATCGGTATACGTATTTGCGGGGATAATTTTTCCTACTACATCAAACTTCAACTTATCATTTACTACAACGGTAGCGTCTTTAAACAAAACATCGGATTCGCTAATTTTTAAAACTGCTCCTAAATCAATGTTTTTTGCAGATACATAGCTTGTCTTTTTTAACGTGAAATTATTGACAAGAAAACTGCCATTGATTTTTAAATCGAATATTTTCTCTTTAAAATTCCCAGAAAGAGTGTTGTGTTCAATATAAGAATCTAACTTGAAATCACTTTTAAAATCAGTATGAGTAATGCGTATTTTTTCAAATACCATTGATTTCACATCAAACGAAACAGCTGAAGACTCTTTAACACTGAGCGAATCTGTTGTTTTTAAAAAATGAAAATTATCACTTCCATCTCGAAATATTTTTGTGTGGCAATACCCGTCTGAAACCTTAATACTTTTGATATTGTATTTTTTTTTAAATACATCAATAATATTAAATTCGAAACCCACAAAACCCAACGAAAACAAGGTATCCACCTTTGCGTTTTCATTCTTCACATTAGAGCTAGGTACTTCTAATGCCTTAACATTTCTAAACTCAAGAGCTGCATTAGGAAAAGATCTTAGGAAGGTAAAATTTATATTTTCAGGCTCTATAAAAACAGGAGTAAGCAAATAATTATTAAGTTCCTTTATTGCATATTGCTTTATTTCTTTTTCGTATAAAAACCCAAGCGCAACAACGCTAAAAAGAAAAACGAGTAACAACCCAAAACACCAAGCAAGTATTTTCAAAAACCTTCTCATAATCTGTATTTACAAGCTAATTCATTAAACGAGCAATTACAGTATTTATTTTACTACACGTAAATCCTTTGCTTTGGGCGTCATTTTCAAAAAAGAAATCTCTTTATCGGAAAGCAACCTGCAGCGACCTTTTGGAAGATCTTTCTTTGTTAATCCTGCAAAAAATACTCTGTCTAATTTCACAACATCGTATCCTAAATGCTCAAATATTCTTCGCACAATTCTATTTCTTCCGGAGTGTATTTCAATACCAATTTCTTTCTTGCTACCTGCATCTTGCACATAAGTTATGCTATCAACCTTTATAGGTCCATCTTCTAACTCAAAGCCTTCTACAATTTTATCAAAATCTTCTTGTCTTAAATTCTTGTCTAATGACACTTGATATATTTTACGAGCTCCAAATTTAGGGTGCGTAAGTTGTTGCGTAAGCTCTCCATCATTGGTAAGAAGCAACAAGCCGGTGGTATTTCTATCTAATCTGCCCACAGGATAAACCCTTTGAGAGCAAATATTACCAAGCAACTGCAATACGGTTCTTCTTCCTTCCGGATCATCTAATGTGGTGATATAATCTTTTGGCTTGTTTAACAAGACATACGCCATTCTCTCTGGCTTAATGGGCTCTCCATTCATTCTTACCACATCTCCATGATTAACTTTATAGCCAAGCTCGGTTATTGTTTTACCGTTAATCGTAATAACACCGGAAGTAATTAAGCTATCCGCCTCTCTACGAGAGCAAATCCCACTATTGGCAATGTATTTGTTAAGTCTTGTTAATCCAACTGCTAAAGGAGCATTAAAATCTCTTTCTCTAGAATCAAAGTCACGAGAACCTCTTTCTCGATAATCTTGCTTTTCATCTCTAAACCTAGATTTACCTCTCGACTCAAACTCTTTGTCTCGCTTGGGCTTAACAAACTTTTTCTTTTTGAAAATATCAAAATTACCTGCCCCTTCTTTTTTAAATTTCACAGGCTCTTTCGAATCTTTCCTTTTTTTTCTATCGTCTTTAAAACCTCTCGAAGATGCTGATTTTCGGTCGTTGTCGTATCTAGAAGGGCGCTCTTCATCCGATTTAAATCTTGATCTTTTATCAAAACCGGTGCTTCTGTCGTCTTCCTTATTAAATCTAGGCTTTCTGTCGCTACTTTCTTTCCTGTCAATGCGAGTCGGTCTTTCATCATCCGATTTGAATCTTGGCTTCCTATCGGAATACGAATCTTTTCTATCCTCTCTATTGAATCGTGTTCCTCTGTCGCTACTTTCCTTTCTGTCAAAGCGAGACGGCCTTTCATCGTTCGATTTGAACCTTGGCTTCTTATCAGAATATGAATCCTTTCTTTCCTCCCTCTTGAATCGTGTTCCTCTGTCACTACTTTCTTTTCTATCAAAGCGAGAAGAGCGCTTATCGTCTCTTTTAAAATCTGATGTTCGTTTATCGCCTCGCTCAAATTTTCTCTTTGATGCTGCTCCATCGTTTTTAGAAAATCTAGAACTACTTCTATCTGATTTTTTAAAATCTTTTTTATCTCTGCTAAAATTTGGTCGAGCAGGCTTTCCTCTTTTCATATCTATGTATTTTTATTGTCATTCAGCATCGCCATTTTATCTTCGCAACTGTTTATGCGTTTTGCTAATAGCTATTTCACAACACTGTTATTTACATAAAGATACTAAAACCCTAAAGAAAACAACGTTTATAAGCAGAGTAGATTATTCTTGGAAATAAATCCGCTTTACACGTGCAGATATACTCGTAAGCACCTCATAAGGAATTGTGTCCATTTGCTGAGCCAATTCAAGAATAGAATTTTTCCCATCAAATATAATTACCTCATCGCCCTCGTTAGCAGCAATATCAGTAACATCAACCATTGTCATATCCATACAAACCCTACCCACAATAGGTGCAGGTTTATGATTTATATAAACCCGCCCTACTCCATTGCTAAGTTTTCGGCTCAATCCATCTGCATAACCAATTGGAATAGTGGCTGTTTTCATTTCTTTTTCAGCAATAAAACTTCTTCCATAACCCACGCTATCTCCTTTTGCTATTGTTTTTATTTGCGATATTGTTGTTTTAAGAGAACTAACGTTTGTCAAAAATTTCTTTTCCTCATCAGTTTGAGGAATGCCATACAAACCAATACCCAAACGCACCATATTAAATTGTGCATCCGGAAATCTTGATATACCAGAAGAGTTCAAAATATGTTTATCAAAACTGTACGAAAAATGTTTTTCGATTTGAGCCGCTAACTCTTGAAGTTTCTTTATTTGCATTCTGGTAAAATCATCAAAACGACTATCATCGCTGGCTGCCAAATGAGAAAAAACACTTTTAACAACTAAGCTCTTATTGTTTTTCAATCGCACTATTAGTTCATTCAACTCTTTCTCCTCAAAACCTAATCGATGCATTCCCGTATCCAGCTTAATATGCACAGGGTGTTGAGAGGTAGAACCTCCGGTTTCAAAATGATATTTCTTAATTGCATCTTCGAACAAATTAAGTACTCTAAAGCTAAATATCTCAGGCTCTAATTTATACTCTATCATTGCATTGTAACTCTGCTCCTCAGGATTCATAACCATTAAAGGCAATGTGATTCCTGCTTTTCTTAATTCTATCCCCTCGTCTGCATACGCTACCGCCAAATAATCAACACCATTGTGTTGGAGTGTGTTTGCAATTTCAAAGCTACCGCTTCCGTAAGAGGAAGCCTTTACCATTGCCATTAATTTTGTGCCTTTTTGAATTTTACTTTTGTAAAAATTTAAATTATGAATAAGCGCATTCAAATTAATTTCTAAAACAGTTTCATGTGCCTTCTGTTGCAACATTTTACTTATTTGTTCGAAACCAAATGCACGAGCCCCTTTCAAAAGAATAGTCTCTTTATAAAAGGTATTTAACGGAAACTTTTGAATAAATTCTTGAGTAGTTTGAAAAAAATATTTTTCTATTTTAAATACATCAAACTGCTTACTTATGGAGGGCCCAATACCAATAATACGGGTAACTCCCTTTTGGTGTATTAAATCGGCAACCTCTTTATACAAGGCACTTTCACTCTTTCCAGTTTGTAGGATATCCGACAAAACAACTGTTCTTTTTGCATACTGCTTTTGTTGATTCAAAAAGTCAAGCGCAATTGCCAAAGAACCTATATCAGAATTATAACTATCATTTATAATCGAGCAATCATTAATTCCCTCCTTTAACTCTAATCGCATTGCTACTGGCGCTAAATGCTTTATACGATTTGCAATAAGTGCGTTATCATATTTCAAATACAATAACAATGCCCAGCAATGAATAGCATTTTCGATAGAGGCATCATCAATAAAAGGAATTGTTATAGAAATAAAATTATTATTGTATATCCCTTGAATATCTGTCTCATGAAGCTTTTTAGAAATTCGACCTATTTGCAAATTAGCCTTACTTTTTTTTGACCATGAAAAAATATTGGCATTTGAAAAATGTTCATTTTTCACAATTGCTTCGTGAATAGCAGCATAATCTCTGCAGTAGATAAGGATTTCAGCATTTTCAAACAAAAGTATTTTTTCTTCTATCTTTTGTTCCAACGAATCGAAATTCTCGGCATGTGCTTGACCAATATTGGTAAATATACCAATAGAAGGTTTTACGATAGCCTCTAAGTTTTTCATCTCATTTGGCTTCGAAATTCCGGCTTCAAAAATCCCCAGCTCATGTTCTTCTGTTATTTGCCATAAAGATAGAGGCACCCCTACCTGCGAATTGTAACTCTTAGGGCTTCGCACAATATGTTTGTCCTCCTTCAAGAGCTGGTAAATCCATTCTTTCACAATAGTCTTGCCATTGCTTCCGGTAATACCAATAAGCGGAAAGTTAAACTTAGCTCTATGTGTACCGGCTAACTTTTGCAGTGCGGTTAATGTATTTTGTACACAAATAAAATTACAGGCTACTCCCGAATAATTGTCGGGCACTTTCCTTACAACAAAATTCCGAACGCCTAAATCAATAAGAGATGGAATAAATGTATGACCATCGTTCCGATCTCCTTCAATAGCAAAAAAAAGTGTCTCGGCAGGGTTTATAAGTTGCCTGCTATCAATAAGAATAGCGCTAATCTTAACATCCGAAAAACGTAGAGAGCTGTCCGGCAATAAAATTTTAGCAATATCATTAATCGAATACTCCATTTAATTTTTACTATTTAGTTAACTGCTTAAACACATCCTCCAACCGTTGCTCTTCCTTTGTAATAGTTAACACAGTTAATTCATTCTGAACCGCAAACTGAAACAATAAGGGTCTAATATCAATACTATCAGCCGACTCCAACACCCAAATGGTTGACGACTTTGCTTCTACGCGCTGCACACCTTTAATAGAAAGCAACTTAGTCTTCTCTACTGCTTTATCAAATTCAACGGTAACAATAATTTTACTATCCACCCCTTGTTGAATGTCTTGCGTTGGTTTATCAGCAACAATGTTTCCTTTGTTGATTATAATTACTCGATGGCACATTGCTTCTACCTCTTGCATTATATGAGTAGATAGCATTATTGTTTTGGTTTTCCCAATCTCAATTATCAATTTCCGTATTTCTGCTAGCTGGTTAGGATCTAAGCCGGTAGTAGGCTCGTCAAGAATCAAAACCTTGGGATTGTGAATTAATGCCTGCGCTAATCCCACGCGTTGCTTATATCCTTTAGATAAAGAACCAATTTTTTTATTTTGTTCTAACGACAACCCTGTAAGGTTTATGATATCGGCTATACGCTCTTTTCTATTCTTTAATTTGTGTAACCCGGAAACAAAATCTAAGTATTCCTTTACATACATATCGTAGTACAGCGGATTGTGCTCAGGCAAATACCCAATGTTTGCTCTAACATTTAAACTATCTTTCTCTACATCAAACCCATAAACACTTGCAGAGCCGCTACTAGGAGGAATAAATCCTGTTAAAATTTTCATCATAGTAGATTTACCTGCACCATTAGGACCAAGAAAACCAACAATCTCACCCTCTTTTATGGTAAACGACACATTATCTAGAGCTTTTTGTGCTCCGTACAATTTGGTAATATTCTTAGCTTCTACAGACATTATTGCGTATTAAAGAAAATTAAAACTTAGTATTTGTTTCTACTTTGTTTGGAATACATTAATTTACACAAAAAAACTATAATACTCTTTGAGTAAATGCGAGGAATTGTAATTAAATCGACCGGCAGTTGGTACACCGTTTTAACAGAAAATGGTGCAAAAATAGAGTGTAGATTAAAAGGTAAATTCAGAATAGAAGGCATGAAAGCGACCAATCCTATTGCCGTAGGCGATTCTGTAGAAATAAAAAAAGAACCTGATTTAGATGTTGCTATTATAGACACAATTCACGAAAGAAAAAATTACATTATTCGTAAATCAACCAATCTATCAAAACAAACGCATATAATAGCGGCTAATATTGACCAAGCATTTGTAATGGCAACATTGGCTATGCCTCGTACATCAACCGGATTTATTGACAGATTCTTACTTACTGCCGAAGCCTATGCTATTCCTGCAAATATAATTTTCAATAAAATAGATTTGTACGATGAAGCAGGCATGAGTGAATTACAAACACTCAAAAACATCTATGAAAAAATTGGATACAAGTGCTACTTTACATCTACAACAAACATGCATGGCATTGCAGAACTAAAAGATGTGATGAAAGGAAAAACAAACCTAATTGCAGGACACTCTGGGGTTGGCAAATCGAGTTTAATAAATTGTTTAGACACTTCATTACATCTAAAAACAGGCAATCTATCAGAAGCTCACGACAAAGGCATGCATACTACTACGTTTGCAGAAATGTTTATACTAGACCATAACACATTTTTAATAGACACTCCTGGAATAAAAGAGTTTGGAGTTGTCGACCTCGAAAAAAATCAGCTATCACACTATTTTCCTGAAATTTTTAGAACTTCAAATAATTGCAAATTTAATTCTTGCTTACATGTAAATGAGCCCGGATGTGCTGTAACAAAGGCAATAGAGCAAGGAGAGATTGCTCTTTTTAGATATAGCACCTACTTATCAATATTAAGTGGGGATGAATTAAAAAAAGAATACGAGCAATAAGTATATTTGTAACACGATAATGAAAATTGAAATTTTAAATACTACTTATTTTGAAAAATATGATTCGCTAAGTGCTGAACTTGGCAGTGTGTTTAATAACAGAACATTATTAGCTGTGTATGGCAGCAACCTGACCATTTATGGAATTCACCAAAATGATGGACAATTAATTGGCGGATTTCATTTATATAAATCAACAACATCAGGATTCTCACATATTAAAAATCCTCCATTTATTCCGCATATTGGTTTGTTTATAAAAAACAAAAGCTCCAATCAAGCTAGCAGATTAACTTTTGAAAAAAATTGCATTCGTACCATATGCGACTTTATAAGCAATCTACACGCTTCCATTTACACCTTTTCGTTGCCGGAAAATTTTATTGACTCTCAACCTTTTTTTTGGAGTAAATACAAAGTTGTGCCCAACTACACCTACCATATAAATTTGAAAAACTCAGAAGAGTCCATAATTTCCAGCTATTCGACTGAAAAAAGAAATGAACTGAAAAAATCAGAAAAAGAGGGTATTGTAGTAAAACAGATTACAGATTATAGTATTGTAAAAAAACTTGTTGCAAAAACGTTTGAGCGAAAAAAAGAAAATTTACCTTCCGAAATTCTAGATAAAATACTGTTACAATTTGCTACCAACGAAAATTCGTTTGCATTTGCGGCCTATAAAGAAGAAACTATTGTTGCAATTTGCTTTTGTTTAACCGATAGCGCCAATGCATATTATCTTTTAGGGGGATATGATGCCGACAGCAAACAAGGAAGTGCGGGCACATCGTTAATTCATGCTGCTATCCAGCACAGTAAAAAATTAGAGAAAAAAATATTCGACTTTGAAGGCTCCATGATTACTGAGGTAGAATCTTTTTTTAGAGGATTTGGAGGCGAATTAAAACCATACAACACTATTAACAAAGCAAGCCTACTATTGGAACTAGGTTTAAAATTTATTAAACGTACTAGCTTTTAATGAATATTATTATCTCACACGATGTTGATCACATAAGTGTTTCGGAGCACTTAACAAAAGACTTAATAGTCCCGAAATTTATTATTAGGGCGAAACTCGACTTATTTACCGGAAAAATATCATTGACAGAATTTTATTTTCGAATTACCGACTTGCTAAAAAACAAGTGGCATCGCATTCCGGAGCTAATTGCATACAATAAATCAAAAAATATAGACACTTCCTTTTTTGTTGGAATGGCAAACGGAAAAGGGCTATCGTACAAAAATGAACTAGCTTTTTATTGGGCAAATTACATTGCGAACCAACAGGTAGAAGTTGGCGTACATGGAATAGCATTTGACAATTTATCTGCGATAGAAAACGAATTTACTCTCTTTAAGAAAGCTACTGCCCTTGATTCGTTTGGCATTCGAATGCATTATTTACGGAATGATTCTTCTACATTAAATTTATTGAACAAGGCTGGCTATAAATTTGATTGTACAGAATTGGCATTTAAAAATCCCTATCAGATTGGCAATATGTGGGAGTTTCCGCTACAAATTATGGACGGACATATTCTATTAGGTAACAAACGTAGACAAACAAGAACACTAGAACAAGCAATTGAACAAACAAAAATAAACGTTCAGAAAGCCGTTGATTTAAAATTAGATTATTTGAATATTTTATTTCACGACAGGTATTTTGACGAAAAATCCTTTTACACTTGGTTTGCTTGGTACACTTGGGTAATAGAATACTGCCAACAAAACAAATTTGAGTTCTGCAATTACAAAACTGCTATAAAAAAACTGGAAAAGAGATAAGTACAGATTTTTTTATTGTATTCTAACTCCTTTGCTATGCACAGCAGCCATATTAAACCAACCAACAGCCTTTAACGAAGTTGCACTTGTTTTCTTTACAATATTGGTGGTTAGATTTTCCGGAGTTATAGCAAATAATCCACCATTTGTTAACTGACCTTGCATTTGTGTAATGTAAAAATAACTGCCAGCGGTAAGTGAATGTATCTCTACGCGCAAGCTATCCCCAAGTTGATAGGGATCATCAGAATCATTAATACCTTGTGCAATTGGAGGTATAAAATATATTCCATCAGAACCATTGTTCCCTTCACTTCCAAAAGAGCCATCTACACAAACATTAATTTGCCCGGGCTTATTTAAAAATGAGTTGTTGCGATAAGTTCTAACCCAATAAAAATCTTGTTTACCTATAGAATCTTGTCCAACAAAAAATGCAAAATACCCTTCCTTTACGCCAATTGACTCTTCCCGAAACTCATATTCTATAGTATCAACAAGGGTTGTTCTATTTAAAAAAGAATTAGCAACATAACTATCACCATCGTAATCAACTACTAATTGGTAAGAATGGTTTACAATTCCAAAAGTATCCAATACACTTGGAGTAAACACATAGTTACCATCTCCGGCATACGAAAAAACATACTCTTTTAAATTGGTAAGGTCTTTTACTTTTACTTGTGCACTTGAAATTACAGGTGCAGGCACATTAGAAAAATAAGGGGCAGATTCAGTTAGCCTAACTACCTGTGGCTTGTCTTGATTGGTAAGCCAGGCATCAACCACCAACAATTTTTCGCCTTCCTCTAAATCAACATCTACAACCTTTTCACATCCTGTTAAGATAACACTAGCAAAAAGTAGGGTTAGTGTATATTTTACAATATGTAGTTTCTTAAAATTGAACATAACTTTATTCTATTTAAAATTTAAAATTATAAGTAACGGAAGGTATTATAGAGCCTATTATGGCTATACGAACCGCTTCGGTTTTTGTTGAATTGTCTTTATTCGTTCTAAAATAAATACTATACGGGTTTTGACGGTTATAAATGTTATACGCCCCGAATACCCAATTGCCTTGCCATCTGCGAGTATCATTTTTTTTGCTTTGATAGGTAGCAGAAAAATCTAAACGATGGTAAGCCGGAATCCTGAAATTATTGCGGAGTTCAGTTGTATTATGAGGTATAATATATCCTTGCATTTCCAACCTGCTCGTAGGAAAAGTACCCGGAGTTCCGGACTGAAAAGTAAAGTTTGCAGCAAAGCTCCATCGTTTATTCATGTCGTATGTAAGTACAGTATTTATCACGTGAGTTCTATCGAACCTATTTAAAAACCACTCGTTCTTACTGATGCCTTCAACCTTTCGTTCAGTGCGAGATAGTGTATAACTTACCCAACCGTTCCATTTACCTTTAGACTTTTTTACAAAAAATTCAGCACCATAAGCACGACCAATGCCTTGTATTAAATCTGCCTCTAAATAGTTATTCAACAACAAATTGGCATTAGGAACATAATCTAATTGATTCTGCATTGCCTTGTAAAACACCTCAACGGAGGTTTCAAACATATTGTCTTTTAAATTTCTAAAATACCCAACAGCTACTTGATCTGCCAATTGGGGCTTTATATTATTCGTGCTTGGAGTCCAGATATCCAAAGGACTTGCAGCTGCAGTATTGGAAACTAGATGCAAATACTGCGCCATTCTATTATAAGAAGCTTTTACAGAACTTACATCATTCAATTCATACTTTACAGAAGCACGAGGCTCTAAATTTCCATATGTTTTTATTGGTTCGAAACTATCGTATTTTTTTTCAGAAGCTAGTAGTTTTCGTATTCCGGAAGTAGTATCTCTGTATGTATACGCATTCCCTTCGCCCATAAACGTAAACCAAGAATAACGCAACCCATATTCAAAACTCAATTTCTCATTTACCTTTTGCTCGTTGCTTATATAAAGCGCATTTTCTAATGCGTGTTGATTAGGAATACTTATGTTGTTTTTTATATCTCCACTAGTAACAACGGCATTACCCGGTTGAAACTTATACAAAATTGCTTGCGCTCCGAAACGTAGTGTATTCAATGGGTTTATGTAATATGTAAAATCGGGTTTTATGCTATTGTTTATAATCTTTGCGTTCCAATCAAATCCTTGGTCATTCTCATCGTCAGAAAACTTAAGTACATAATCATAATTACTATAAAATGCAGTAGCATTCATAAAAAGTTTTTCATTGAACAAATGGTTCCAACGAGCTGTAGCAGTAGTATTTCCCCAATTAAATCCAAAGCTAGGCCCTCCAAAAACATCTCGTCCTAAATAACCACTTAAAAAGACGTTATTTTTCTCATTTATTCTATAATTTATTTTTGCAGTTAAATCATAAAAACTAAATTTCGAACCTTTTAACTCATCTGGCAAAAAGGGTTTGGCAAGCACATCAATGTAAGACCGTCTAGCAGCAATAATAAAAGACATCTTATCTTTTATTATTGGGGTTTCTAATGAAAAACGGCTAAAAATGCTACCAATTCCTCCATTCAATTCCAGCTTTTTGCTGTTTCCTTCTTTCATTCGAATATCAAGTAATGAAGACAATCGTCCACCATACTGAGAAGGAATTCCACCTTTTACAAGTTTAATGTCTTTAACTGCATCAGGATTAAATACGGAGAAAAATCCAAATAAGTGAGAAGAGTTAAATACAGGAGCCTCGTCCAACAACACTAGATTTTGATCGATATTTCCACCACGCACATTGAAGCCGGTAGCACCCTCCCCAACTGTGGTAATCCCCGGCAAAAGCTGAATACTTCTAATTACATCCACTTCTCCAAGCAATGCAGGAATTTTTTGAATCGTTTTTATATCCAATTTGTTAACACTCATCTCTTGGGATTTCACATTCTTATCTTCACGCTCCGATGAAATAACAACCTCTGTAAGTGTTTTATCGTCAGTTTCCATCTCAACACTTATGGTAATATTAGCATTGAGCTCAATAGGTTTAATTATTTTCTTGTAACTAACAAATGAATACGCAATCGAGTAATTTCCTTTGGGCAGACTTAAGGAATAAAAACCGTACACATTAGAAGTTGTACCTGTGGTAGTGCCATCAATATATACATTGGCTCCTATAATAGTTTCTCCATTTGTTGCATCTTTTACATAACCACTAATGGTATATTTTTCTTGTGATACAGAATAAAAAACTGATGCAACTAAAACAAAAAGAGTAAAAAATATTTTTTTCATAATTTATATAAATCAGAGGCAAAACTAAGGAAACATTTTTATTTTCCAGAGTTTCCTATTTTAAATTTTCTTTAATTTGAAGTAAAATTTCTTTTGCGCGTATTAAGGTTTCTATTGCATGTGATTTTGCTAGTACAGACGCTCTATCATTTTTAAGATGCTCCTTGGCGCCTTGTAATGTATACCCCTTTGTTTTAACTAAATAATAAATCAACCTAATTTGCTCAATATCATCGGTAGTAAACAAACGGTCTCCTTTTTTGTTCTTTCTTGGAGTTAAACAATCAAACTCCTTTTCCCAAAAGCGAATCAGAGATGCATTTACATTAAACATATCGGCTACTTCGCCAATGGAGTAGAATAAGCGTTCGGAGTTTGATTCCATTTTCAAATAAAGTTCACATTATTAATTATCGCATCCTCCACAAAATTAGGCAGCGTAACTTTCAATCTCTTTTCGGCTTGCATAGCACGTTTTATAGCAAACACCGCTTCTTTGTTGCGAGCCCAGCTTCTGCGTGCAATGCCGTTATTCACATCCCAAAACAACATGCTTTTCAATCTTCGTTCGCAATCTTTGCTACCATCCAATACCATTCCAAAGCCTCCGTTTATTACCTCACCCCAACCTACACCACCACCGTTGTGCAACGAAACCCAAGTAGCGCCCCTAAATGCATCGCCTACAAAATTCTGAACAGCCATATCAGACGTAAAGCGAGAGCCATCGTAAATATTAGATGTTTCACGATACGGAGAGTCGGTGCCCGAAACATCGTGATGGTCGCGACCTAGAACGATAGGCGATTTTATTTTTTTATTTCTAATAGCGTCATTAAACGCTTTTGCAATTTTGGTTCGACCTTCGGCATCGGCATATAATATGCGGGCTTGCGAGCCAACAACCAATTTATTTTTTTGCGCTTCTTTTATCCATAAAATATTATCAGCCAATTGTTGCTTTATTTCCTTTGGTGCTTTTTTATAAATATCTTCCAACACCTTAGTTGCAATCTTATCCGTCATCTCTAAGTCTTTCGGATTAGCAGATGTACATACCCACCGGAACGGGCCAAAACCATAATCAAAACACATTGGCCCCATTATATCTTGCACATAAGATGGATACTTAAAATCTCCGTTGGGTTTTAAAATATCGGATCCTGCTCTACTAGCCTCTAGCATAAAAGCATTACCGTAATCAAAAAAGTACATTCCTTTCGCAACAAGTTTGTTTATTGCAGTTACATGCCTTATTAGTGTCTTATGAACTTCTTGTTTGAATTTTTGAGGATCTTTTGCCATCATTTTCTGAGCATCTTCTAAAGAAATGCCCACCGGATAATAGCCACCTGCAAAGGGATTGTGCAGGGAAGATTGGTCAGAACCTAAATCTACTTTAATATTTTCTTTAACTAGTTTTTCCCATAAATCAACTACATTCCCTTGGTAGGCAATAGACACCGCTTCTTTTGCTCGCTGAGCATTTTTTATTCGAATAATTATTTTATCTAAGTCAGAAAACACTTCATCTACCCACCCTTGTGAATGTCTTGTTTGAACTGCTTTGGGATTAATTTCAGCAACCACACAAATTGCCCCTGCAATAACAGCCGCTTTCGGCTGCGCTCCACTCATGCCTCCCAAGCCGGATGTAACAAATAAAAGTCCTTCTCCGGCTTTTCTTTTAGGAGACAAAGCTCCCTTTTTATATATACGAGCAGCGTTTAATAACGTAATAGCAGTGCCGTGTACAATGCCCTGCGGACCAATGTACATGAATGAACCCGCTGTCATTTGTCCGTATTGAGTTACCCCGAGTGCATTAAATTTTTCCCAATCATCCGGCTTGGAATAATTTGGAATCATCATTCCGTTTGTAACTACTACTCTTGGCGCATCTTTGTGCGAAGGAAACAAACCAAGAGGATGCCCTGAATACATGACCAATGTTTGTTCATCTGTCATCTCGGCCAAATATTTCATTGTTAATCTATATTGAGCCCAATTCTGAAATACCGCTCCATTGCCACCATAGGTAATCAACTCATCTGGGTGTTGTGCAACTGCATGATCTAAATTATTGCTCAACATGTGCATAATTGCGGCAGCTTGTTTGCTTTTATAAGGATATTCATTTATTGGTCGAGCATACATTTTGTAATCGGGTTTTAAGCGATACATGTATATTCTACCATACGTTTTCAACTCATGAGCAAATTCCTTTGCTAAAACCGCGTGATGTTTTTTATCGAAATAACGCAACGCATTTTTCAATGCTAATTTCTTTTCCTCTGTCGTTAAAATATCTTTTCGTTTGGGGGCATGATTTAGTAAGGAATCCAATGGTTTTAACTTAGGAAGTGTTGATGGAATACCTTCTAGTATTATTTTTTTAAAACTATTCATAATCTAATTTCTTATTTCTTTATTCTTGCGTCTCTATTCTTACTTCTTATCTTCAGGTTTTATCTTCTTATCAAACAATCCTGTTCTTTTATTGTACCCATAAGGACAATGCTTGCAGCCGCTTTTACAACAATACCCTCGTTTAGACAAATATTTTTCTGTAAATACAACAAATCCTTCTTCGGATAAATAATAATCATCCGGTTCTAAATTATGTCTTTTGCTAAATCCTTCCATACTGCAAATCAAACAACGAATTTATATATTTATACAAATCTTTACTATGAATTCAATTGAAATTGAAGGTATAAAAATTTATGCGTATCATGGATGCTTAGCCGAAGAAGCTAAAATTGGCGGGCATTATATTGTTGATGTATATATAAATGTTGATTTTGAAGAGTCTGCCATTACTGATGATTTGGCCAAAACAATTGATTATGTTACTGTCTACGATATCGTGAAAAAAGAAATGGCAATACGGTCTAAGTTAATTGAGCATGTTGCCAGAAGAATAAACTTATCTATAAAAAATACTTTTGCAGAAATACACCAAGTAAAAGTAAAGGTTACTAAAATCGTACCTCCTATGAATGGAAACGTTGAAAAGGTTTCGGTTGTTTATTAATTTTACTTAAGTTCATTCATAAGTATATCCACCTTCTCTTTACTAGCTATCAGTTTTTGTAATTGGTATTCTTTTTCAATTAAGGTAGCCGACTCGGTTGATTTCAGTTTTTCAACTTCTGCTTTAAGCGTTACTTCCCTTTTAGCATATTCCTCTGCAATGGCTGTATAAAAGCGTTTTAACATAAATTTTAAATACTTGGACGATTCCACTTTAACTTCACGCTTAACCAACTCAACACCCTCTGCAATCTTGTCATTAGAACATCTAATTAAAAACTGTTGAAAACTGGCGAGAAAACCTAACTTATTCTTCGAATTATATTTAAATTGGTTTTGAAAAAAAGGATAATCCCTCTCCTCACCTAATTCTGCAAAAACTTCTGCCAGCACACTGGGCACAGCTCCTTTTGTAAGAGTACTATTCTTTCTTGCTTCTTCAATTGCCAACTTGGGTTCATTTTTAGAAACTATTTTGATAGCTGTTGCAGCCACCAAATAAGACGAATCTAACATTTGCTTCTTAGCAAGGTCTAAAACTTCAGCGTTGTAATCATACTTATTCAACTTAGTTAATACGGCAGTTCGTACAAAAGAACTTTTATCTGTGGCGGCTATAGTAAATAAGTCAACTCTAAGTAACCTGGTAAGAGTACTGTCAAAAGAATCTATCGTGTACTCTCTTAACACAGGGCTTTTGTCTGTCAATGCTTCTTTAAGCGTTTCGTTTACCAAAGGGTTGGCTAAATAAATTTTCGACATCGTTAATTTTACTAAGGCCTCCTGTCTATCAATAAACAAAGGGGCATTGTAGTATTGGTAACGCCACTCTTCAATAGATTTATCTTCTTTCTTTAATGCTAATAATGATTTGTCGGCATCTACATTCACTAGACGAGGTTGGTGTATAAATGTAAAATCAAAGGTTTCTTTTTGTTTTGTTACCACAATTTCTTTTCGGACCACACTATCTTTAAAATAAAAATCAATTTTGATAGGCAACCTATACAATGGGTATTTAGTAATGTCTTGCGTTTGTTCTATATCAACTTTTGTTTTTCGCTGCACATCATCATAAATTGTTTCTATAGACAAACTTGGATGACCTTTTGCATAAAACCACTGATTAAAAAACCAGTTCAAATCTTCTCCGGTAACTTTTTCAAAAACCAATCGCAGTTGATGAATCTCGGTGTTTTGAAATTTATATTCTGTTAAATACATTTTTAGTGCTTCAAAAAAAGCTTCATCTCCAACATACTTTCTAAGCATATGCAATATTCGCCCACCTTTTTCGTACGAATGCGCATCAAACATATCTTCTTTGTCATCGTAGTAAAAACGAGCCATATCAACCTTTTTGTAAGATGACTCGAAAATATATTTATTCAAATCTTGTTTAGCATGGTAATCTGCGTTATCTCTTCCATACTTATATTCACGCCATAAATATTCTCCATAGGTTGCAAACGATTCATTTAGGGGCAAATTAGACCAGGACTCTGCTGTAACTAAATCTCCAAACCAATGATGGAACAACTCGTGTGCAATAACATCTTCGGCAAATTGTTCATCATCTAATAATTCCCTATCAGTTTTCTGAACAAACTTATCGCCAAAAATTGTTGCAGTAGTATTTTCCATAGCTCCTGAAACATAATCTCTTACTGCTATTTGAGCATACTTGCTCCAAGGATAATCTACACCAAGCTTAGTAGAAAAAAATTCCATCATTTCAGGAGTATGCCCAAACACATCTCTGGCGTAGGGTTCGTATTCCTTTTCAACATAGTAAGAAACTTCCTTCGAGCGCCAAGTATCCTTTACAATGGCATATTCTCCTATTGCCATCATTACCAAATAGGGCGAATGCGGCAAATCCATTTTCCAATAATCAGTACGGGTACCATCTGCATTTTCTCGTTGCGTAACCAAAATCCCATTCGATAGTGTAACGTATTTTTTTTCTACAGTTATCGAAATTTCATGAGTCATTTTTTCGTTTGGATGGTCAAATGTTGGAAACCAAGCAGAATTGGATTCTGTTTCACCTTGTGTCCAAATTTGCTTGGGTTTATTTTCATCTTTACCATCGTAATTAATAAAATAAAGTCCTTTGGAATCATTGATTACAGCACTTCCCTTTTTAGGCAAATCTTCCGGTTTTGCTACGTAGTCAACATATACCCAAAAAGAATCTGTTCGCTGGTAATTTTTATCTAATGAAACGGCTAATATATTGTCCGAATAGGTATATTTTACGGGGATTTTGGCAGGATTGAGATTATTGTACAAACACACTTCTTTTATCTCAAAACCTTGAGCATCCAACTCGAGTTTGTTAATTGGATAAAAATACGGTCGAATCTTAATCCACGCTTTTCCTTTTAATTGCGCCTTTTCCCAATCAAAACCAACGTCTAATTTGGTATGAATAATATCGTAGTGTCTTGTATTACTCGCACGATATTCTTGTTCTGCTTTATCTGTAACCGATACTGTGTCGAGCAAAATAGGATTACTAACAACATCTTTATTTATGCTTTTCTTCGTTTTACAAGAAAACAGAAACAAAAAAGAGAACAGAAACAAAAATGAAATTTTTCTCATGCACTTATTATATTAAAGCTGTTGTGCTATTGTGTTTTAATGCAGTAGCGCAATCTAAAGGACGGCAAAATATTGAACTTTTCAAACACCCTGAGTATTGATAACCACCAAACTAAAAACAGTGAATAACGTTTAAGGTATTATAACAAGTATATTTCATAAATTTAAGTCATAAATTTAAACAACATGTATAAAGTTTCTATCGAAAATAAAATTGTTGATGTTGAGCAAAACAAACAAAATGGATATGAAATAACGGCTAATTCGAAAAAAATAATTTTGGATTGCATTAAAACAGCCGGCAACCATTATCATGTTTTATCTGACAATAAATCCTACAACGTAGAACTTATCGCCATTGATAAATTGACAAAAGAAGTTGTGTTAAAAATAAATGGTATAAAATACGAACTTAAGCTGAAAGACAAGTACGATTTGCTACTAGAGAGCTTAGGGATGGATACTGCCTCCAACAGTAAAATAAACGAGCTAAAAGCTCCAATGCCGGGATTGGTAATAGATATTTTAGTTAAAGATGGTGACTCGATAAAAAAAGGAGACTCCCTATTAGTGCTAGAAGCCATGAAAATGGAAAATATTTTAAAGTCGCCTGCAGATGCCACTATAAAATCTATTGAAGTCAAAAAAGGAAATGCAGTTGAAAAGAACCAAGTTTTAGTATCATTTGCGTAAAAATTAAAAATCAAAACCAAAAAACTACGCATGAAACGAAGATTATTTTTAAAAAAATCTATACTTGCTGCAGGGGCCGTAACACTTGCAGACTCTACAGTTTGGGCTAAGGGGCCTAAAGAGCCTACTTTGTTTACACTACCGGAATTAGGATACGGTTATGATGCACTCGACCCACTTATAGATGCGCAAACGATGGAAATACACCATAGTAAGCACCATGCAGCTTATGTATCTAATCTAAATAAAGCATTAATTGAAAATCACAAGCAAATTGGAAGTATAGAGGATTTATGTAAAAACATTTCGCTTTATAATACCACCATACGAAACAATGCCGGAGGACACTACAACCACTCTTTTTTTTGGAAACTATTAAAAACAACAGATTACACAGAACCAATAGGCGAGTTTGCAGAAGCCATAACGAAACAATTTGGTCATATCAGTAAATTTTCAACACTTGTAAAAAAAACGGGAATAAATCATTTTGGCTCCGGATGGGTTTGGGTAATTGTAAATAGTAAAAGGGAAATTGAAATTGGCTCACTACCAAACCAAGACAACCCTCTAATGAATATTGCAGAACAACAACTTAAAGGAACGCCAATATTAGCAATAGATGTATGGGAACATGCTTACTATTTAAAACACCAAAACAACAGAATAAAATACCTATCTGAGATAAGCGGAGCAATAAATTGGGAGTACGTAAATAGTCTTTATTTGGCAGCTATTAAATAGTTGTAGCGGTATGCAACGGTGTAAATTATGTTGTTAACCAATAAACTCTATTCACTCAATTCATCTTCTAATACTAAATTATCACCTGCCTTTCCAATATTTAAATAAGAGGCTGTAAACAGCCCAAAACTTGCAAGGGACATTGCACCTCCAATAAAATAAAAAGAATTCTCTTGTGAAACAGCCCCCACAGAAAAGGACAGTATAGATCCTGCTGACATTGCTAAACCAATAAAAAATTGCTTTCGGGTCTTTTGTAAATATTCACCTGATGTATTAATAGTAATATGTAAACTTTCCATATCCATTTTCATCTCTTTTACCTCTTTAATCAACTGCTCTTGCCTTGCTTTGTATATCGAATCTTGTGCAAACAAACTGTTACATACCAATACAATTAATAAAAAAATAAATTTTCTCATCGACTTTTCGTTTAGTTAATAAAATAAAATCATTCCTAAAATCTAAACTACTAAAAAAACGGACTCTACATAAATGTTGGGCTAATATTATTTGAGATGCCCCACTTTTGATGTGTAATGCAAGAATTAAAGCAGATTGGCGCAAACATCAAAAAGCATAGGCTAAGAAAAGGCTTAACTCAACTTGATTTGGCTGCCTCCTGCGGTTTTGAAGAATCAAGTATTGGCAGATTAGAAAACGGCAATACAAATCCTACGATCAAAACACTCTTAAAAATTTCAAATGCTTTAAGCATAAAGCTATCTGACCTTGTTAGAATAAAGTAAAAGAATATGGTTCAAAACAGACTATTTTCCTACGCAAATAAAAAGGGACTCAAAGCGTAAAGCTCTGAATCCCTATTCTTTTCAGCTCCCCGGGCTGGGCTCGAACCAGCGACCCCATGATTAATCCCGATGCATCGGGACTCTAACCAACTGTGCTACCCTTTGTTGTTCTATTTCAGACCCAATCAACAATTCTAGATATTT
>JAFLBG010000003.1:0-65056 GCA_017303975.1 Bacteroidota bacterium | reverse complement strand
TAGATACGGTTGAATGCAAGATGTAAATAAAGAAGCTCATACTATAAAAACAAAAAAGCTCCACCAACTTAATGGTGGAGCTTTTCAGCTCCCCGGGCTGGGCTCGAACCAGCGACCCCATGATTAATCCCGATGCATCGGGACTCTAACCAACTGTGCTACCCTTTGTTGTTCTATTTCAGACCCAATCAACAATTCTAGATATTTTCGACTTTTCTGTTTCTTTATATATTTCTCGGCCTTCATTGCATCTCCTCGGTTTTCAGATATTGGGAAAGAACAAACTAATTTCCAAGGCAAATGTTTTGATGTAAATTTTGTTCGAATTGGGTTGTTGTGTTCTTCTAATCTCCTTTTCACATCCTCTGAATAGCCAACGTAGTAAATGTTAGATACGGTTGAATGCAAGATGTAAATAAAGAAGCTCATACTATAAAAACAAAAAAGCTCCACCAACTTAATGGTGGAGCTTTTCAGCTCCCCGGGCTGGGCTCGAACCAGCGACCCCATGATTAACAGTCATGTGCTCTAACCAACTGAGCTACCAGGGAAAATATTATGTAAAGAACCTATTTAAACTACAATCCTATAACTCCAATAATTAATCCCGATACATCGAGACTCTAATCAACTGAGCAACTAGGGAATGTTTACTCTCGTTAATTTTCCAAAATTGGAGTGCAATAATAGCACAAACCAACCAAATATACAATATATTTGCACAAAAAATTTATAAAATGAGTTTATTAGCTGTAGGTACCGTTGCTTTTGATGCAATTGAAACCCCTTTCGGAAAAACCGATAAAATTATTGGTGGAGCTGCCACATATATTACCCTTGCGGCATCATACTATACAAAAAATGTAAATTTAGTTGGTGTTGTTGGTGAAGACTTCCCAACCGATGCAATTAATTCCTTAAAAAAACATGGTATCAATACCGATGGGTTACAAATAAAAAAAGGCGAAAAAACTTTTTTCTGGTCCGGCAAATACCATAACGATATGAATAGCCGAGATACATTAGCTACCGAGCTGAATGTATTAGAAAAATTCGACCCAATTATACCCGAGCAATACAAAGACTGTGAATTTTTAATGCTTGGAAATTTAACACCTACTGTTCAACGACAAGTAATAGAAAGACTTCCTAAGCGCCCGAAGCTAATTGTATTAGATACCATGAACTTTTGGATGGATATTGCGCTAGACGATTTAAAGAAAACAATTTCACTAGTAGATGTTTTAACGGTTAACGATGGCGAGGCAAGACAACTATCAGGCGAATATTCGTTAGTAAAAGCAGCGCAAAAAATACTACAAATGGGCCCTAAATTTTTGATTATAAAAAAAGGTGAGCATGGCGCATTATTATTTAATAAAGAACAAGTTTTCTTTGCTCCGGCTTTACCACTAGAAGACGTTTTTGACCCAACTGGTGCTGGAGATACCTTTGCAGGTGGATTTATAGGTTACTTAGCACACACAAAAGACATTTCGTTTGACAACATGAAAAGAGCTATTATTTATGGTTCTGCAATGGCGTCATTTTGTGTAGAAAAATTTGGTATTGAACGACTACTTAATCTGTCTCAAAAAGAACTAGACGAACGAGTACAAGAGTTTATTGACCTTGTTCAGTTTGACATTGCGCTAGTATCAGAAAACGCTTAATATAAAAGCTAATTATAAATTATGGTTCTAAATTTTGTAACTTTAGAATAACTAAAAAATAAACTTATGTATCCAGAACAAATAGTAAAACCAATGAAAGCAGAGTTAACTTCGGTTGGATTTACCGATTTAACTACCCCGGATGCTGTTGACAATGCAGTAAAAAGCCAAGGAACAGTTTTAGTGGTTATTAACTCTGTGTGTGGTTGTGCTGCAGGAGCTGCAAGGCCGGGTGTAAAACTAGCAGTAGAAGGATCTATTAAAAAACCTAATAAACTAACTACCGTTTTTGCAGGTTTTGACACAGAAGCCACAGCACAAGCTAGAAAACACATGTTGCCATATCCTCCTTCATCTCCATGTATTGCATTATTTAAAGATGGCAAGCTAGTACATTTTGTAGAACGCCATCATATTGAAGGTCGCTCTGCGCAAATGATTGCAGACAACTTAAAAATGGCTTTTGATGAATATTGCTAACAATTCGCAGTCATAAAAAATCTTAAAAACAAGAGCCGACTCTAATGCTGTCGGCTCTTGTTTTTTCATTCAAAAATTTTTCCCATTTTCTAGGAATACACCCCTACTCCAAAAACCGAATATCCTTAATATTCAATTGAAGGTTTACTATACCATTCCAATCATTTTCTTCGATGGTATAACAGATATCAAAGGGTACTGAGGTTTGAATTTTATCATACATTCCGGCCAATCCAAAACCGATGGCAGAAAATATACTCTCTTTACTTTCCGGCTGAAACACATCAAACTTGATATGTGTTTCCCCAACTATTCGTGCATAGCCTTTGCAAATCACCCCACGGGTTACAAATACAGGATTCATATTATCCGGACCGAACGGAGCAAACTGTTTAAGTACATTGTAAAATTTGGTAGTAATATCTTTAAAATCAACCTCTACATCAATTTCCACTTCCGGAATTAATAAATGGTCTTGAATGGTAGAACTAACAACCTGTTCGAATCGCTGAATAAACGCATCTACATTCTCGGGTAACATAGTAAGTCCTGCAGCATATTTATGCCCACCAAACTGCTCCAATAAGTCGCTACATGCATCTATAGCTTCGTAAACATCAAAATCTTTCACCGACCTAGCCGAGCCGGTAGCCTTGCCGTTCGACTCTGTAAGTATAATGGTTGGCTTGTAATACTTTTCTATTAAACGAGATGCCACAATACCTATTACTCCTTTATGCCACCCCGGGTTGAATAACACGGTAGATTTTCGAGAACCAAAATTCTCATCAGCTGCTATCAAAGCTAGGGCTTCTTGAGTGATGGTGCTATCAATTGTTTTACGCTCTGTATTGCTTGTATTTATTCCTGCACCAAATTCCTCTGCTTCTTTTTTTGTTTTTGAAATCAATAACTCAACAGCTCTTTTTCCTTTGTCAATGCGACCTGCGGCATTAATCCGCGGTCCAATATAAAAAACCAAATCGCTTACACTTAATTGCTTTTTAATCTTATTCAATTCCAGTATCGCTCTAATGCCGGGACGTGGATTGGCATTCACTTGCTTAAGGCCATAGTAGGCTAATATTCTGTTCTCGCCATAAATAGGAACAATGTCGGCTGCTGTGCTTACAACCACTAAATCTAAATAAGGATATAATTTTTCTACATCAATATTGAGTTTAATACACAATGCCTGCATTAATTTAAATCCAACACCGCAGCCACTCAACTCCTTAAAAGGATAGCTGCAATCTTCTCTCTTAGGGTCAAGTACCGCCACAGCAGCGGGGATTGTTTCTCCCGGACGATGATGATCACAAATAATAAAGTCTATTCCCAACGAATTTGCATACTCAATTTTATCGTGCGATTTTATTCCACAATCGAGTGCAATTATCAAATCGAAACTATTTTGCTTCGCAAAATCAATGCCTTGAAAGGAAATACCATACCCCTCTGCGTATCTATCTGGAATATAGTAATCCAAATTAGAATAAATGGTACTCAAAAAACTATATACCAAGGCTACGGCTGTTGTACCGTCAACATCGTAATCTCCGTAAATCAAAATCTTTTGATTACCTGCTATTGCTTTTTGGATGCGAGTTACAGCCGCATCCATATCTTTCATTAGAAATGGATTGTGTAAATTATTTAAATCGGGTCTGAAAAAAATTTTCGCATCTTCAAAATCGGTTAAGTTGCGTTGGTACAATAGCTGAGCAATAGGCTCGCTTACATTTAGCATTTTGCCTAATTTCTCAACAGTACTTTTATCTGCGGTTTGTTTTATGCTCCAACGCTTCATCCTTGCTATTCTGCCTTAATTAAGTAATAATTCTTTTTTCCTTTTTGAGCAATTATATATCTGTTATTTATCAGCTTGGTTGTGGTAATTGACTCATTTACATCTTCCATTTTTTCTTTATTGATAAAAACACCACCACCCTGCAACATCTTTCTAGCTTCCGATTTAGAAGGGAATACCGCTGCCTTCTCCACCAAAAAATCAATTATTGGAATACCCGCATGCAATTCATTCTTTGAAACAGAAAAGGTAGGTACACCTTCAAAAACCGATAAAAAATCATTCTCACTTAACTTAGACAAACTTTCCGATGTTCCTTTGCCAAATAATATTTCAGAAGCTTCTACCGCTGTTTCATAATCTTGATGCGAATGCACTCGAATGGTAATATCCTTAGCCAACTCCTTTTGTACCAATCGCAAATGCGGAGCTTTGGCGTGTTCGTTCTCTATAGCTAAAATTGTTTCCTGAGAAAGCAATGTAAATATGCGCAAGTAGGACTTTGCATCTTCATCGCTTGTATTTAACCAAAATTGATAAAATTTATATGGAGATGTTTTTTCTTTATCCAACCAAATATTTCCGCCTTCTGACTTTCCGAATTTACTTCCGTCCGATTTTTTTATTAGTTGTGTAGTAAGCGCATAAGCCTCTCCGCCAGATTTTCTGCGTATCAACTCCGAACCGGTAGTAATATTGCCCCATTGATCGGATCCACCCATTTGCAACTTGCATTTCTTATTGTTGTACAGCCAGTAAAAATCATAGCCTTGCAATAATTGATAACTGAATTCGGTAAAACTCATTCCATTCTCTAGTCTATTCTTTACCGAATCTTTAGCTAGCATATAATTAACGGTAATAAACTTACCGACATCACGTATAAAGCCCAAGAAAGATTGGTCTTTCATCCAATCGTAATTATTTACCAATTCTGCACTGGTGGCACCGGAATCAAAATTTAAAAATTTCTCTAACTGTTTTTTTATTCCGTTAATGTTTTTGGTAAGAGTTGCTTCATCCAGCAAATTTCTCTCCTCCGACTTTCCGCTTGGATCGCCCACCATACCGGTTGCTCCGCCAATTAATGCAATAGGTTTGTGACCAGCCAACTGAAAGCGAACCAATGTCATAATCTGAGACAAACTGCCAATATGCAGCGAATCTGCCGTAGGGTCGAAACCAATATATCCGCTAACCATCTCTTTAGCTAACAGCTCCTCTGTTCCTGGCATTGCATCGTGCAACAAACCTCTCCAACGCAACTCTTCAATAAAATTCATATTATATTAAGTTTAAAAACTAAATTTGACCTAAATATAAACAAAAACCGTTTTGATACTCGTTACCGGTGGAACAGGATTAGTTGGAGCACATTTGCTGCTTAAATTGGCGCAACAAGGCGAAAAGGTAAAAGCATTGGTGCGCACAAAAGATCGCATAAAAGAAGTAGAAAAAATATTTTCGTTTTATACCGAAAATTATCAAAAATTAATTGACACCATCCAGTGGGTAGAAGGTGATATTACCGACTCAAGCATTGTTTTTGAATTGACAAAAGAGTGCGAATACGTGTATCATTGTGCAGCATATGTATCATTTAATCCCAAACACAAAGACAAGCTTTACAAAACGAATATAAATGGCACGCAAAATATTGTAAATGGGTGTTTAGAACACAAGATTAAAAAATTAATCCACGTAAGTTCCGTTGCAGCTCTTGGAAATCCAACTCAAAACAATGAAGTGGATGAACACTGTATTTGGAAATCGAATAAAAACAATTCGCACTATGCCATCAGTAAATTTGTGTCGGAAATGGAGGTTTGGCGGGGAATTGAAGAAGGCTTAAATGCCGTAATTGTAAATCCATCTTACATAATTGGTCCAGGAGATTGGAAAAAATCGAGTGCGGTTATTTTTGCGAAAGCATACAAAGGCATTCCGGCATACACACTTGGAACAACCGGCTATGTGGATGTACGTGATGTAGCAGATTGCATGGTAAAACTGATGAATAGCCCTATTACCGCAGAACGCTTCATTGTAAATTCTGAAAATATCTCGTTCAAAGATTTTTTTACACAATGTGCTACTAGTGTAGGTGCAAAACCTCCTTCTATTAAGCTTAACAAAGCACTGTTAGCAATTGCATGGCGCTTAGATGCCTTGCGACTATTGTTTACCCGAGGAATCCCTTATGTAACTCGCCAAACGGCTACAGTAGCATTATCTGAAAAAAAGTTCAGCAACAAAAAAATAAGTACCGTCATTGGACATAAATTTATTTCCGTAGCCGATTCTATAAATCATGCAGGGAAATTATACTTGCAAGTGAAACCCAATTAATTTCTTTACGTATAAAATTTTAGTGTTTGTCGATTATTTTGTATATTCAATCGAACCTCTTAATGCAATTACTATGCAAACCAAAAAACTACTTTCCTTTTTTTTATTATTAGCATGCGTAACATCATACTCGTATTCGCAAGCCATTTATACTGTAACAAACACAAATGATAGCGGTGCAGGCTCTTTGAGAAACGCTATTTATAGCGCAACAGCATCCCCTGGTATTGATGTAATTAACTTCAATATAGCAGGAGGAGGACCGCATATAATTTACTTAGACAGCCCTTTAATGATTTCTGATAACGATGGAGTAGAAATTAATGGCTTTTCTCAGCCCGGTGCTGTTGCAAATACAGTAAGTATATTTGATGCTACTGCTGCAAATCCTCTAACAACTCAGCATAAAATTATTATCAGTAACAATAATGGTAATGGTACAGTAAGTCGAGCTTTTGAGATTACAGGCAAACATAATATTATTAAAGGATTGGTAATTTCTGATTTTGTAAGTGAAGCAATTGTAATTAGTGGTGGGCAAGACAACCAAGTATATGGATGTTTGATTGGTGCTGATATACTGGGAAATGCTTTAGATAAGCAACTTTATGGAATTAGGATAACAGGGGGAAATGGGAATCAGATAGGAAATAACAATCCCAATAATGCGAATGTAATATACGGCAATACCATTGCTGCTATAGAAATAAATAATATAGCGTCTACAAGCAACAATAAAATACAGGGAAATATAATTGGATTGAAAAATGATGGAAGTACAGCTACAGGAATATCTATGGCTCCTACGGGGATTAAAATTATGAGTTCTGCTAATAATACGATTGGAGGAACAGCTTCAGGAGATGGAAATATTATTGCCGGAAATGACAAACAGATAGATTTGCAAAATGCTAATGGAACGATTGTTCAAGGTAATTATTTAGGTTTAAGAGCAACAGGAGAAGATGAGATTATAGGAAGCGTTCTGCAATACAAAGGAGTTTTAATTGACAATTCAAACAGTTGCATAATTGGTGGCCCAGGTGCTGCCAAAAATGTCATTTCTGACAATTATGATGCCGGAATACTGTTAAAAGGCTCTCAAAGCACAGGGAATACGATAAAGGGTAATTTCATAGGATGTTCAAAAACAAAAAATCAGGTAACGGGATTCCCTTACCAGAAAGTAGGGATTAGGTTTGAGGGAGGAGCTAATAATAATTTAGTGGGAGGGCCTTTACTAAACGACTCTAATCTTGTTTTTTATAATGACCTAAACGGAATTGAGCTAGACGGTTCCGGAACATACGCCAACAGAATAACTCAAAATATTATAAAAGCTAAAATAGGGAATGTTTCATTTAAGCCAATTGTATTGCAAAACAATGCACAAGGGGTGGTACAAACCCCTACTATTACAGCAACAGACCTGTATTATATTTCAGGAGTTACACCTAATAGTGGCTATGATCAAGACACCGTAGAGGTATATAAATCAGATCTCTCTAATTGTAATTCAGCACTACAATTTTTAGGGAAAGCAGCTGTTTCCGGCAGTAGTTGGACTTTGTCCGGCAATTACAATCTGCAAAAGAATATAGATAAGGTTTTTGCCACTATCACAAAAAAATCGCCCAACAATAACACCTCCGAATTTTCTGCGTGTTTTACTTATACAAACAGTTGCGACTTAGCTGCAACTATAATCCATACTAACGTTAGCTGCAAAGGCGATAGCAATGGTGTTGCCACCGTAAATCCAATTGGAGGATCATTGCCATATACCTATCAATGGTCTAATGGAAAAACAACGCAAACGGTCAATAATTTGGCATCAAATTCGTATAACGTAGTTGTAACAGAAAATAATGGGTGCACGACAATTGCTTATACCTATATTTCACAACCATTCAAGGCATTACAAATAGATAGTTTAAATATGAAGCCTGCCACTTGCCTACAAAGCAATGGAGAGCTTAATGTATTCCCTAGTGGAGGTTGGCCAAGCAATGGACTTGGAGGCTATCTATTTTCATGGAGCAATGGTGGATCCACCGCACCTATGATTAATGGACTTGCTGCCAATTTTCAAAGTTCTGTTACGGTTACAGATTCATTAGGCTGCTCTATTACCTCCACAAATCAAACAGTTGGTTTAATTCCTGGATTTAGTGCTACACTTACACCTACCAATGTAAATTGTAATGGTAATTCTTCTGGTAGTATAAACACCTCCTTAGCAAATGGTACCGGTCCATATAACTATCTGTGGTCTTACGGAGGTTCTACCACAAGTAACATTAACGGGCTTTTAGCAGGCACCTATAGCGTAACAATAGAAGATTTAGGCTTATTGGGATGTATAAAAACATTTACAACACAAGTTACTCAACCGGCAGCATTAACAGCGGCAGTTACAAGCTCCATAAATGTAGGATGCTTTGGAAATGCAACAGGTGTGATAGATATTGCTCCAGTAGGAGGGACTTACCCTTACACGTTCTTATGGAAGAATGGTGCTACAACCGAAGATGTAACAGGATTATCAGTAGGAACCTATTCTGTGCATATTACTGACAATAACAATTGTGTATTTGACTTGACAAACATTTCTATTACACAGCCTGCAAGTGCTTTAACAGCGGTAGTTTCAAGCTCCTTAAATGTTGCCTGCTTCGGAACTTCAACCGGATCAGTAGATATTTACCCAATAGGTGGAACTTTCCCTTACTCATTCCTATGGAAGAATGGTGCTACAACCGAAGATGTAACAGGACTATCAGTAGGAACCTATTCTGTACATATTACTGATAATAACAATTGTGTATTTGACTTGACAAACATTTCTATTACACAGCCTGCAAGTGCTTTAACAGCGGCAGTTTCAAGCTCCTTAAATGTTGCCTGCTTCGGAACTTCAACCGGATCAGTAGATATTTACCCAATAGGTGGAACTTTCCCTTACTCATTCCTATGGAAGAATGGTGCTACAACCGAAGATGTAACAGGACTATCAGTAGGAACCTATTCTGTACATATTACTGATAATAACAATTGTGTATTTGACTTGACAAACATTTCTATTACACAGCCTGCAGCGCTATCTACTTCAATCAATATAACTAATGTTGATTGTTTTGGAAAATCAACAGGCTCAATTGATATAACTCCTTCAGGAGGTGTTGGAAATTATTCCTTTATTTGGAGTAATGCATCGACAGCGGAAGATGTTACCGGTATTCCTTTAGGTACATATTCTGTACACATAACAGATGGCAATGGATGTTCAATCGATTCTATAAATATAATAATCACTCAGCCTAATCAATTTAGTTTGAGTATTACTGGAGATTCTACTGTTTGTTTCGGTCAAGCTGCAAATCTATCAGCAACGATTGGAAGTGGTTATGCATACCTATGGAGCTCAGGGAATACAACAAGTGCAATAACTACAAGTACTTTATCTATAGATACAACGTATTCGGTATTAGTTACTAATGCAAATGGATGTACAAATACCGCAGCTATATCGGTTACAGTGAATTCATTACCTGCATTAACAATAACAGCGTTAAATACAACAACTGTTTGTTCTGGTACCAAAGTCGGATTAATAACAACCGGAGCAAGTTACTATGCGTGGAATACCTCAGTTAATGGAACGTTTAACGAACTACAAAACGACACTGTATTCTTTACCCCCACAATACCAGGCAACGCTATAACTAGCTTAACCGTATTTGGTACTGACTTAAATACCTGTATAAATACTAAGACAATTGCCATTATTTCTATTGCTGCACCTAGTGCTAATATCGTTTATGCAGATACATTAATATGTAAAAGCGGTACAGCCCTTTTAAAATCAACTAATTCTACAAACTATTTATGGATGCCAGGAGGATTCAATGGACAAAATTATTTTGTTTCACCAACCACAAATACAACTTATTCTCTTGTAATACAAAACAGCAGTGCAGGTATAACTTGCAGTGACACGGCAACAACTACAGTAAACGTAATCCCTGCAGGAACCCTTACAGGTTCCGTAACCTACAGCGGAGGAGCGGTAACACAAGGAACGGCAGTATTACTACGTTATAGTTTTGGTAGCAAAATGGATACCGTACAATTGGTAAATTTAAATGCTACAAATGGCACTTATACCTTTACCAATATTTTACCAGACTCCTTCATTGTATTTGCCGAAGCCGATAAGTCGATTGGAACATACAGCAATACCTACGGCACTTTTTATGCAATACCAAACGATACCATTGCTTGGGATAAAGCCACAAAGCTTGGCGTACAGTGTGCAAACACCTATACCGCAGATATTACTCTATTTGAAGTAGTTCCACCAACCGGCTTTGCTAGAATTGCAGGTACCGTTTTAGAAGGACTAGGCTTTAAGAAAAAAGGAGACCCAGTAACAGATGTAGATGTTAGTCTTGGAAAAAAACCTTCCGGAAGTATTTCGGCTGTAACTCAAACAGACAGCACAGGTCAGTTTGAATTTGAAAACATAGACATTGGAAATTACTTTGTTTATGTAAGCATACCCGGACTTCCAATGGATACCACCTACAGTATTTCTGTAACTCCAACCGACACCGTCTTTACAGGAATAGATTTTGCTGCAGATTCTAATCTAATTACGATTACATCTGCTACACTTACCTCTATTCCAAAATCGGTAATGAGTGATGGATTTATTAAAGTGTATCCAAATCCATATTACGGAAGCACTACAGTAGAGTATAAAATTTCGGAACGCGCAAACGTTTCTGTTAAAGTGTACAATTTACTTGGCGAAGTAATTGCAGAATACAACGAACAGGAGCAATTACCAAATACCTATAAAGTACCGTTCTCTGCTTCAGAGCTAGGACATGGCTGCGGAACATACATGGTAGAGATAAACATAAACGAGTTCAGACAGATAACCAGAATAATCGAATTGGGCGGAAAATAATTGAATTGTAAAAGCTTGGGGGCTGCATGCGATTCTCGCATGCAGCCCCCAAGCTTTTAAGGCTTTTGCGATATTGCTCATTTGTTAGTAATATTATAGATGCTTTTTAAACCCAAGAACTATTCTTTAGTAACAATTGTGTGCATATTTTTTTTATTGCATAGCACATTTGTATTGGGGAAACAAAGTAAGCTTGATAGCCTAAAGCAAATTATTAATAGCACAGCAGAAGACAGCACGCGAGTAATAGCAAAAACAAAAACTTCTAATCTTTTATTAAATACCGATGTCGATGCAGCCTACAAAGAAGCATACGAAGCGCTGCAACTTTCCGAAAAAATAGAATTTAAGAAAGGTGTTCGCATAGCTACACAAGCCATGGCAGAAGCCTTTTTGTACAAAGGCGACTATAAAAGCTCCTTAAACTACTACAACAAAGTAATAAAGTTGTGCTATGATAACAATACAATTGAATCGTTAGTATCGGCTCAAACAGGAGTAGCCGATGTATATATGAACGAGGGCAACTACGACAAAGCAATACAAACACTTAACTACATTCTATCGAACTATAAAGAAATAATTACGACCAATCAAAAAATTATTTGCTACAATTACTTAGCCTCCAGTTACTACTACAAATCAGATTATCAAAATGCCTTGAGCAATTATATACAATCGGCTAATATAGCGGAACAAACAAAAGACAAAGCAGCCCAATCGCAAGGACTCCTAAACATTGGCAACATATACCTTGCACAAAAATTATATACCAACGCACAAAAATACTACCAAGAAGCCCTAAAATTAAATAAAGAAATAAAGGACGAGCGAGATATTGCGTTATGCTACAACAACATTGGTCTGACATATCAACATCTTAATGAATATGATAAAGCACTTGAAAATCATTTCATGTCATTAGAATTGAAAAAAAAATTAAACGATAGAAAGGGCGTTGCAAAATCACTAAACAATATTGGAGCAATATACACCATCAAACAAAAATATGACGAAGCTTTAAAGCTTTACAATGAAGCAATTGAAATACACGAAGAAATTGGAAATGCATCAGGAGTTGCCAAAATGCAACTTAATATAGGTAGCACATTAATTAAAAAGGGGAAAAGCTCCCAAGCATTTAATTATTTAGAAAAAAGCTTGGTGTATTTTAAAGAAATAAACAACAAAGATCTTCAACAACGATGCTACGAGGAATTATCCACTGCAGCATATACTGCGGGCGACTATAAAAAATCATATCAATACTTAGAAAAAAGTGTTGCGCTAAAAGACAGTATTTACGAAGAAGAAAATGCATCTATAATTGCCGAAATGCAAACCAAATACGATACCGACAAAAAAGAAAAAGAAATAGCACTTCTCACAACCGAACAAGAATTGAAAAATTCGAAAATAAAACAACAATTATATATAAATATTGGAATTGCAATTTTACTTCTAGCTGCATTACTTGGCGGAGCATTTATCTTTAGAAACTACAAACAAAAGCAAAAAATAAATGTACAGCTGGCCGAAACTATCATTAAACAGCAGCTTACCGAAGAAGAGCTTCGACACAAAAATGATGACATAACTGCCAGTATTAAATACGCTAAAAAAATACAAGAAGCTATTTTACCTAAAACAGAAAAAATTAGCGAAATATTGCCCGAATCTTTTATTTTATACAAACCTAAAGACATTGTGAGTGGCGATTTTTACTGGTTTTACGACAAAAACGAAGTGTACAGTTTTATAGCAGCAGCCGATTGTACCGGACATGGTGTACCAGGAGCATTTATGAGTATGATTGGAAATAATATTCTTAACCAAATTGTTGGCGAGTCTGTGGTAACCAATCCTTCTTTCATTCTAAATAACCTACACGATGAAATTACAAAAGCATTAAAACAAAATATTCCCGGTTCAGAATCGCGCGATGGAATGGATATTGCACTGTGCAGAATAAACAAACGCACTAAACAAATTGATTTTGCCGGAGCAAACAGACCTCTATACGTAATAAAAAACAATATACTATCCGAAATTGCCCCAACAAAACAACCTATTGGTGGAGGACACATTGAGCGAGTTCCGTTTGTTAACCAAACACTTCAAATGGAAAAAGGAGATATTGTTTATATGTCGTCCGATGGATATGCTGATCAGTTTGGTGGAGCGCTCGGAAAAAAATACATGACAAAAAATTTCAAACGCTTTATTTCTGAAATTGCCTATTTACCAATGCCAATACAAAAAGAAAAACTCAATAATGAGATTGAAGAATGGAAGGGAGACAAGGAGCAAATTGATGACATATTGGTTATTGGTGTGAAATTTTCCTAATTACAGGTCCCCTCCAAAATTTATTTTCCCTACTAAAACGTTTTGCTTAAATTTAGGGCAAGTAAACCAACCATGTCGAAACAAGAACGAGTTTTAATCACAGGTGCTGCGGGCTTTTTGGGCTCCCACTTATGCGATAGATTTATAAAAGAAGGCTACTATGTGGTGGCAATGGACAATCTTATAACAGGCGACCTTCGAAATATTGAACACCTATTTAAGCTTCCCAACTTTGAATTTTACCATCACGATGTTTCAAAATTTGTATATGTACCGGGCGATTTAAAATATATTTTACATTTTGCATCACCGGCTAGCCCAATTGACTATTTAAAAATACCTATTCAAACCTTAAAGGTAAGTTCATTAGGCACTCACAATCTACTTGGTTTAGCCAAAGCAAAAAAAGCGCGCATATTGGTTGCTTCTACATCCGAGGTGTATGGAGACCCAATAGTGCATCCACAAACAGAAGAGTATTGGGGGAATGTAAACCCTGTTGGGCCGCGCGGGGTATATGACGAAGCTAAGCGATTTATGGAAGCCATGACAATGGCATACCATACCTATCATGGACTAGAAACTAGAATAATTAGAATTTTCAACACCTATGGACCGCGTATGCGTTTAAATGATGGACGTGTATTGCCTGCGTTTATTGGCCAAGCACTTAGAGGCGAAGATTTAACCATGTTTGGAGATGGCTCTCAAACACGCTCATTTTGCTATGTGGATGACCTTGTGGAAGGTATTTACAGACTATTGCTGAGTGATTACGCAAACCCCGTAAACATCGGAAATCCGGCAGAGATTACGATAAAAGAGTTTGGAGAAGAAATTTTAAAACTGACTGGTGCCAACCAAAAATTAATTTCGTTACCACTACCGGTTGACGACCCAAAGCAACGTAAGCCAGATATAACAAAAGCCAAACAAATACTAGGGTGGGAACCTAAAGTAGCTAGAGCAGAAGGATTGAAAATAACATTTGAGTATTTTAAAAATTTACCCAAAGAAGAATTATTTAAAAAAGAACATAGACAATTTGCATAATAAATGATTTCGTTTACCTCCAAAATAGCTGATGTTACTATAACAGACAACGTTGTTCACGTTACCTTGAAAGAGGGCGTAAACATTGAGAAAGCAGACCTTGTCTCAATAAATAAGTTGATTTTTGAAAAAATCTCAAACACGAAATACATTTCCATGATTGAACTTGGTAATATCAACCTAGGACACATCAGTAAAGAAGCATTTTCGTACCAAGCAGATAATGAATATGAGCAATATAGCATAGCAGATGTATTTATTGTAAAATCATTAGGATTGAAACTATTGGCAAGTTTTTATTTAGCCACCTTTAAACCCAAAGTGCCAACCAAAGTATTTACCAATTACGAAGATGGTTTGGCTTGGGCAAAAACAATTGAAAAAAAAGCATTAGTAGTTCGATAGTTTATGGCATTCAAAGCAATATCTATAATAGTTACAGGAAAAGTTCAAAAAGTATATTTCAGAGCACTTACACGCGAACTGGCAGAAGGTTTAGGATTAAAAGGACTGGTGCGCAATCAACCAAATGGCAGCGTTTATATTGAAGCGGAAGGAGAAGAAACTCAATTAAATAAATTAATCGAGTGGTGTAAAAAAGGACCTCCGCAAGCTATTGTAGATTCAGTAAATGTTAGTGATGCAGAGCCAAAGTACTATAAGGTTTTTGGCGTTTCGATTTAAATTTTTCTTATGAAATACACAAGAATGCCCATTGAAATTGAATCTCCTGAACAAATGGGATATGAAAACATTAAATACAATCTTACCGAAAGTTCTTTTACGGATGCGGTACTAAAAAATTTGAAAATTGACATATCTACGCTAACTCTTTGTTATGGACACCACGTTGGGAAACAAGAATTATGTGCTTCCATTATTTCAGAAAGCAGCATACTAAAACCAACAGATGTTCTTGTTACGGCAGGTGCGGCTGCAGGCTTATTCATTGTTGCTACATCCTTGCTTGAAAAAGACTCTCACATATTGGTTGTAAGACCCAATTATGCAACTAATATCGAAACGCCTAAAGCAATAGGCTGCGAAATAAGCTATTTGAATCTATCGTTTGACAACAATTTCAAATTAAACATCAACGAGGTTGAAAAATCAATTAAAAAAAACACTGCATACATTAGTATTACAGCACCCCATAATCCAACAGGAACAATAATCTCCGATGAAGACTTAAATAAATTAATTGCATTGGCAGAAAAAAACAATTTATACCTGCTGGTTGATGAAACGTACCGTGATTTATCATTCTCCCAAAAACTACCTATCGCGGCTGAATTATCAGAAAAAGTAATTAGCGTTTCCTCTTTGTCAAAAGCCTATGGATTGCCAGGAATTCGTATTGGGTGGATTATTACGCGTGACACTAACCTTCAAGAACTTTTTTTAGCAGCCAAAGAACAAATTTATGTTTGTAATTCAGTTGTAGATGAAGAAATTGCTTACCAGTTTTTACAAAACAAAACTACAATTTTAGAAAATGTAAAACTTGAAGTAGCCGAAAAAAGAAAAATTTTAGATACTTGGATGCTAAATAATCCTTACCTAGGATGGATTGAACCAGTTGGCGGTGTTGTTTGCTTTCCGAGAATTAAACAAGAAATAAAAATTGATATAGAACTTTTTTACCAAACACTAAACAAAAAATTTGGAACTTTTGTAGGCCCAGGACATTGGTTCGAGCAAGATAAAAGATATATGCGAATAGGATACGGCTGGCCATCTAAAGAAGAATTGCAAATGGGGCTACAGAATATTAGCGAATGCTTTAAACTCTTGCTTCAAAGCAAATAAAGCGTTAAATTCATTTTTGTTTGACACTAACCACTATGCAAAAAAAACTACAACTTCTTTTTTTAATACTATTTTCATTTCATATTATATACGCACAAGCCCCAAAACGAGAACTACGAGGGGCTTGGATAGCAACTGTCTATAATATCGATTGGCCATCATCCACCTCATCTAACGCTAAACAAAGTGAGTTGCGTGAAATACTAGACAGCCTGCAATCAGCTGGAATTAATGCTGTTTTTTTTCAAGTACGACCTTCGTGTGATGCATTTTACCAAAGCTCTATCGAACCTTGGTCTGAATGGCTTATGGGCACACAGGGCACACCTCCACCAAATTCATTCGACCCATTAGCTTTTGCCATTAACGAATGTAGAAAAAGAGGAATGGAATTACACGCCTGGTTAAATCCATTTCGAGCAGTTGTAAGCATTTCTGGTAGTAATATCAGCAACTCACATATTTCTGTTACTCAGCCCACTTGGTGTGTAACGTATGGGAATGTAAAATATCTGAATCCTGGTTTGCCGCAAGCAAGAAAGTATGTGTGTTCCGTGATTAAAGACATTATTACGCGTTATGCTGTTGATGGCATTCACTTTGACGATTATTTCTATCCATATCCAAACGGAAATCCATTTAATGACAATGCAGCATTTGCGGCCGACCCAAGAGGATTTACAAATCAAAACAACTGGAGAAGAGATAATGTAAATCTGTTTATACAAATGGTGCAAGACACCATCAATCATTACAAACCAAGAGTGAAATTTGGAGTGAGCCCATTTGGAATTTGGCGTAACCAAAGCAACGATGCACTTGGCTCTGCAACATCAGGATTAGAAAGCTATGACGACCTATACTGCGATTCTCGACTTTGGCATAAAATGGGATATGTTGATTATACCATGCCTCAGCTCTACTGGAAAATTGGGAACTCTGTTGCAAACTATAGTGTGCTGGCTCAATGGTGGAGTGCTGTACCGAGCACCAATAGCCTTTTGTTTATTGGCCATGCAAGTGAAAACCTCAATCCATTAGGCTCTAATTGGAATATCAGCGAAATAACCAAACAAATTAGATTAAATAGAGGCTCCTACGCAAACGATATTAAAGGCAGCTGTTTTTACAGTGCGAACTCTATTTTATATAACCATAAAAAAATAAAAGATTCGTTGAGCGTAAGATACTATCAATATTACAGCTTGCAACCTACCATGACATGGAAAGACAATGTAAAGCCCAATAGTCCTTCAGGTCTTTCAATTACAACTGCTGTTAATGGATTGGATTTAGATTTAATTTGGACACCACCTACAACTGCAACAGATGGCGAAGGTGCATACAGATATGTAATATATAGAGATACCGGTGCTACCGTAAGCACAAGCCTTGCAGAAAAAATAAGATTTATAACCTACGATAATTTGCCTTACTATACTGATAAAAATGCTGTTCCTGCACCATTTAAAAAAGTAAGTTATAAAGTTACTGCCATAGATACACTGCATAACGAAAGTGCTTTCGCCACAGGCTTTACGTATTGTGCTCCTAATGTAAATGGCGTTTCTATTAACGGACCAACAAATGTAAATTCCGGAACAACAGTTACTCTTTCTGCTTCCGGCAGTTGCTCAAGCTGTTCGTATTTGTGGAGTACAGGAGCTACCACAACTTCTATTTCTGCCGTAATAACAAATAGCACCTCTACAACTTTTTCACTTACCATAAGCAATCCATGCGGAAGCAAAACTACATCAAAACTAATTTATACAAACCCCAGCTCCGTAACAGAAACAGAGGCTGACAAATATTTATCAATCTACCCTAATCCATTTTCAAACAACACAGTTCTGGAACTTAGGTTAGATAAAGCCTCCAAAGTAACAGCAGAATTATATAATACATTAGGGGAATTAACGAGCACTATAATTACAAACGAATTTTATACTTCTGGAATTCACCAACTTGAGTTTACTAAATACATTCCAGAAGGATTTTATACAATTAGAATACAACTTGACGATAAAATTATTTCAAAATCTATACTTAGAATAGAAAAATAAAGAGCATTACTTTTTTTCTATCATCTCTGTAAGACTTATAAAATCAGCAACGGATAGCTGTTCGGGTCGCATTGTGAAAAAAACATGGGAACCAAAATTTGGTTTTATAGTAAATTTTTTAAGTGAATTGCGTAATGTTTTTCTCCGCTGGTTAAAGCCTGTTTTTACAACATCTTTAAACAATACTTCATCGCAACCCAAATCGGCTGCACTATTCCTTTTTAATCGAATTACAGCCGACTTAACCTTTGGCGGGGGAGAAAATACATTCTCATGAACGGTAAATAAATACTCAATGTCGTAATAAGCTTGTAATAGCACAGAAAGAATTCCGTAATCTTTATTTCCATGTTTGGCAGCAATCCTTACCGCTACTTCCTTTTGAAACATACCCACAACCTCCATTGCCAAATGTTTATATTCAATTACATGAAATAAAATTTGTGACGATATATTGTAAGGGAAATTTCCAAGAACCAAAAATGGTTGAGAATAAATAGTATCAAGCTGCGTTTTTAAAAAATCTGCATATATAAAACAAGTGGCTTTATCAGGATATTTATTTTTCAAAAACTCAATCGACTCACTATCTAAATCAATAGCAGTATAAGAAATAGTTTGTTGTTCCTCTAAATACTTTGTAAGTACACCCATTCCAGGCCCCACTTCTATTACACGAGGGTACTCATTTAACAGTGTTAAGCTAGCAACAATTTTACGAGCAATATTCTCATCTCGTAAAAAATGTTGTCCTAAGTATTTTTTTGCACGAACTAGACTCATACTTTTTGATTGCTTACAACTTCCAATAGTGTTCTAAAAGCCACAAACTTATTTGCATATTTCTCCATGTGTTCTTTTTGCATTGCAGCAGCAAACTCTTGTTGATAGCGTTTCATACTATCCATATTTGCGCATGTATATTGAATAGAATAAGTGATGCCTTTTTCTTCATCAACCAATACTTTGCAAATTTTATTATCCAAGAAACACCCTGTACTTAATACGTTGGGAATATGCACACTTTTCATCCAATGTAGCCATTCATCGTGTACATCGGCATCAATATTTACTGTAACGTTATAAATTATCATATTAATAAATTTTATCTCAGTTAAAAAGTTGCAAAATTAAATTGATTACTCATATTTAATTATATTGTTGCCCTCCCTCTAACTAGCCTAAAAAGAAACACCTTCACCAGTTTCTTATTGCTCAATTCTTGACTCTCTCTTAACCAGCATTTCCTTCACCACTCAAAATTCCTTCAAATCCCATCGCCTCTAAGCAATCTAAAACGCTTACGAGCCTCTACCACAAATAAACTGGCCGGAAACTTTGTTAACACATCTTGATACATTGCCATTGCCTTTTCTTTATTATTTAATTTTTGTTGGTACAATTCTGCCAACAAAAATGTGGCATCATCAGCCAAAATATCGTAACTATAATTCGCAATTATTTTTTCTAAATACATAGCGCAACTATCGTATTTACTTTGCTTATAAGCAATTTGATACTTTCTAAAAAGTACATTATCATCCAATGTATGATTAGGGAATAACAAATTAATAGAATCTAATTTTGCAAGTGCACTGGAGTAGTTTGTCTGAAAAAAATACAAGTCAGCCTGCGCAAATAACAACAGCGGAGCCGTATTAGTATCTAATCCTAAATTATCTGCAATTAACAAGGATAAATCCATAGCATCATTAGCAATCAATTTTGAAGTAGCGCCTTTCAACACATCCAACTGAGCTTGCGCCCATTTAAAATCTCCGGTGTAGTATGAAATTTTTGCATTTTTCAATTTAGCCTCCTGTCCTATTGCATCGTACTTATAAGCCTTTTCTACTTGTGAATACGTTAACGATGCTTCCCAAACATCTCCTTTAAACAAATGCACATCACCTAACGCTAGCTTGCATTCTGCTTGTGTAACACTATTTACGCCCGGCAAAGCAATTGCCTCCTGCAAAAGCCCGATAGCGTCTTGATTCTTATTCAAATAAAACGCTTGTATGTGTGCTAATGACTTTAGCAAATTAACGGAAGAAGCCGATTTGCCAATATCTGTAAGTGTTTGAATATAATTGGCTTCTAAGCTTACAATATCTTGCGTTGTGTATATTCCCTTTTCCACAACTTTTTTATACAACACATCCAATAATTGCATGCGTGCATTTATATAGTTTTCATTCTGATTCCCTTTGGCAATAACAAATTCATATGCCTTTATTGCCAAATCATAAGCACCATTCGAGGTAAATATATCTGCTAAACTCATTATCCTTCTCCCCTCTTCTTTTTTTCTTTTATCCAATGCTTTTGCCTGCAATAAAGCTCCTTCAAAATCCTTCTGTTGCATTTGTAACCAAATTAGCAATTCAGAAAAAACAACATTGTCCGATGATTTTTGAATTCTTTTTAGCAGTTCGGTTTTAACTATTTCTATTTTCTTGTCGTCATTCTCTTTGCCTAAAAATGTAATTGCAGCACTCTGCACACTTTGTAAATATCCTTCATTCAACTCCAACAAATCTAAATATTCATTTATCATACTTGCCCAATCGGCTTTAGCCGCATGTACTTCAGCTAATTCGAAATTATAAGGATACATATCCTTCATCATTCGCTGCGCTTTTTTATATGTTGCAATTGCATAATCCCACTCCTTAATTTTCATAAATGCTTGTGCTAGATCTTCTGCCTGCTCTTGACTTGGCTGCAATTGCTTAATTGCTTTTTCGAACTCCTCTTTCATTTTATTTTGCTCGCCTTGTAATCTGTAAAGCCAACCTAAATCAACATTGTAGCGGAGTGTTAATGGATTCTGTTTCACAATACGTTTAACTACTTTCTCTGCGGACTTAAAATCTTTTAGCTCTACCAAACAGCTTAAATAGTTTTCGTAATACGTAATAGGATTTTTAGCAAACAATTTTTCAAAATAAACTAAAGCCTTTTCAAACTCTTTATTCTGAAAATATTGCTGCGCTAATTGTTCATCTACATTTGACTGTGAATGACACAAAGAAGCAAGAAATAAAAAAACAGAAATAAGAAATAAGAATAGTTTGTTAGTTTTCATTCTTCCTTTTTAATTCTAAATCCGTCATTTGCTCAATAAACGTGTTTATTTGCGGTTTCGTATTTTCAAAATCTGCCATTGCAGCTTGGAGTTCATCTACTTTTCTTGGAATAAGTTGTATTAATTGTTCGGCATTCGCTTTCTCTTTTTCATAATATGCGGTGACTTTCGATTCCTCTAATAAATCATGTTTCATGTCGTGAGTCAAACTAGAAATTTGAATTTGAGTAGTATCAACTTCCTTAGTAAAAAAATCTCGTTGAGTTAAAAAATTAGAAAATGAATATTCTAGCAAACTATAGGTAGAAATTAAAGTAGCAGCCGTTTCGTTTAACGTATCATGAAAATTTGTTTGAATAAATAACAAATCCTCCTTAATATCCTTTGCATTATGACGCACCACAGAAGTGTCAATCCTCTGCATGTTCTCAGAAACACTAGTTAGTTGTTTTGACAAACTATCTAAAACAAGTAATTGAGACTTATATTTCTCCTCACCACTTTTGCAAGACACCAATGCAACTAGAGTACAAAAAAATAACGCAATAAAACGAATAGAACTATTACTACCTGCACTCATATACTTAGACTATACTATATAATCGAATCCTGTGTAGGCGGCCAATGCCTTAGGAATAGCAATCCCCCTATCGGATTGGTTATTTTCTAATAACGATGCTACAATTCTAGGCAATGCCAATGCGCTACCATTCAAAGTATGCGCCAACTGAGGCTTTTCAGCACCTTCTCTAAAACGCAATTTCAATCTATTGCTTTGGAACGCTTCAAAATTAGAAACAGAGCTCACTTCTAACCATCTTTTTTGAGCTGCAGAAAACACCTCAAAATCGTATGTTAGAGCCGAATTAAAACTCATATCACCACCACACAATTTCATTATTCTATAAGGCAATTCGAGTTCTTTCAAAAGACCCGCAACAAACTGCACCATATCTTCCAATGTTTCGTATGACTTAGAAGGATGCGCAATTTGAACTATTTCAACCTTATCAAATTGATGTAACCGATTTAGCCCACGCACGTCTTTCCCATAACTTCCGGCCTCTCGTCTAAAACAAGGTGTATATCCACAATTTTTAATAGGCAAATCTTCTGCTTTTAAAATTACATCTCTATAAATATTAGTAATTGGCACTTCAGCGGTAGGAATAAGATATAAACCATCTTCACTTGCAAAATACATTTGCCCTTCTTTATCCGGCAACTGCCCTGTAGCAAAACCAGAATCGGCATTTACCATTATCGGAGGCTGTATTTCCATATAACCTGCAGCAGTGGCTTTATCTAAAAAGTAATTAATTAGCGCGCGTTGCAATCGAGCCCCTTTACCCTTATACACAGGAAACCCCGCACCGGTAAGCTTTACGCCTAATTCAAAATCAATAATATTATATTTTGCGGCCAACTCCCAATGAGGTTGTGCTGTTTCGGGTAATACAGGAATTGTTCCGTGCTCAGCAACCTTTTCGTTGTCTTCCGGCTTTACTCCCGCAGGAACTTTACTGCTAGGCACATTAGGAATTTTAACTAAAATAGACTGAAGCTCCAATTCAACATTTCGTTGCTGCTCTTCCAGCGTTTTTGCAGTTTCCTTTAAAGCAACACTTTTATTTTTTAAATCGTCTGCCTCCGCTTTTTTACCTGCTTTAAATAAATCGCCCACTTGCTTTGCTATTGTATTCGATTCATTTAAAATAGCATCTAGCTCCTGCTGAATTTTTCTTCTATCGGAATCTACCTCAATAGCCTTATCAATTAAATCAAGTTCTTTAAAATTTTTAATTTTTAAGCGAGCAAGCACCTCGTCCTTTTTATCTCGCAAGTAGTTTATTTGTAACATAATGTATTGATTGTAATAATTGCTAAAGTTAAGAATTTGAAAGAGTTAACAAGAAATTTCAACAAAATACTCTCAAAACTATTGTTTTTAAAGAAAGCCATTCTAAACTATTGACTTGTAGCTCATTTTAGATTATATTTACATAACCCATTTTTAACTTAACTTATTATGAAAGCAATTAAAAACAACTGGAGCAATCCATTATTGGTGTTACGTGAATTATTTTCCAATAAAACTCTACTCTCCAAAAAGAACTCGACAGAACAAAACAATTTCTCTCAAGCAAAAAAGAGAATGCACTCCCGTAATTACAATATAATTAGTAATGCGCAACACACACTTGGCTTGTAAAATAAGCCAACACGCACAACTTTTTTTATTGCCGCTAGTTTTGTAAATTTAGAATAGCATTAACAACTATCCTTGTATGAAGAAAATAATTACCCTATGTGTTTATATACTTCTAAGTCACATTTCAATCTCTCAAAATTGGGATGGACTGATAAAAAAAGTTGCATCGGATAGAACAAGCGGAAGCGGCTTTGGGTATTCGGTTGCTATCGATGGAAATTATGCTATTGTTGGTGCGTATCAAGACGATACAGATGCAAACGGAGCAAACACATTAACTGATGCAGGCGCTGCATATATATTTGAAAAAAATTCAAACGGAATTTGGATTCAAAAACAAAAAATAGTCCCTTCCTCCCGCTATTCTTTAGATCAATTTGGGTGGAGTGTAGATATCTCCGGAACCTACGCTGTAATTGGTTCTCATCTTGCACAAGTTGTTTATACCGGACCTACACTTACAGTTCCTGATGCAGGTGCTGTTTGGATTTTTGAAAGACAAGGCAGCGGAACATGGACACAGAAAACAACTTTAATTCCTGATAGAACAGGAACATCTTGCTTTGGATGGTCTGGTTGTACCAACCCACAAACATCAGAAGGGTTTGGATATAGTGTTTCTATTTCCGGGAAAAATGTTGTTGTTGGAGCTCCCGCATCTACCTATTACTACACAGGTACAGACCAAGGCAGCAATTACTTAAACATGGGAAGTGCATTTGTGTATAACCGAAACACTTCTAATACATGGGTTATAACTGCACGTTTAGGGATGGATTGGAATATATACCAAGCCGGAGGGCGATATGGAGAAGCGGTTGCTATTGAAGGGAATCACATCTTAATTGGAGCCCCTAATTATGATATAGCTCCAGTAAACACCTATAGTAATGCCGGTACTGTGTTTGGGTGGCAATATTCAAGCAACACATGGAACTTCGTTCAAACAATTTATAGAACAACACAATATGCAGCCAATGATAATTTTGGAAAATCTATTGACATCCATTATTCAAATGCAATTATTGGAGCGCCAAACGAGGATGAAGACGCAACAGATGCCAATACAATTACCAATGCAGGAGCGGCCTATATTTTCAAAAAAAGCACCATTTCTGGAGCATGGTTACAGTTACAAAAAGTAACAGCAGTAGCGCGTACTGCCAACGATAATTTTGGCAGCTCAGTATCAATTAACTCTAAACTTGCATTAGTAGGTGCATTAAACAATGATAGCGACAAAAAGGAGCTAAATTCACTTTCCAATGCCGGGGCTGCATACACCTACAGCACTTCTAGCCTAGGCGTTTGGGAGCAACTTAACAAACTAACACCTTGTAGCAGAAACACGAGCGACAATTTTGGCTTTGCAGTTGCAATAGATAGTCTTGATGGTTTTATTGGTGTTCCATTAGAAGATGAAGACTCTTTAGAAATAAATACATTATCCGGAAGCGGAGCTATCTACTTAATTACGTCAAACACCAAGCCTATTGCCTCTGCCATAATTAATCAATCTGTATGTGTAAGTGGCGCCATAAATAATATTTCTTTTTCAATTACTGATGAGGACGCCAACTCCGTAACACTTACAGGGTATTCCTCTAACACAACTGTAGTGCCCGATACAGGCATTGTTTTCGGTGGCAGCTCAACGAATAGAAGCATTTCCATCACCCCAAATTCTGGTCAGTATGGAACATCCACAATTTATATTGTTGCCACGGATAATCAGTGTGTAAATGATACAACTTATTTTTCATTAACAGTAAACCCAAGTCCATCAATAACTGTTCAAGCTTCTGCAAATACAATATGCCAAGGGAAAAATTTTTCTGCAACTGCAAGTGGAACAACCAACTATTCGTGGAGTACTGGAGCAAATACAAATAGTATTCAAATACAGCCAAGCACTTCGCAAACATATACTGTTACCGGAACCGATGCAAATGGATGTACTGCAGATACCGCTATTTCTGTAGCTGTAAATGCCCTGCCAACTATAACTTCCGCAGCATCAAGCTATACAACATGTTCAGGAGCCTTAGTTATTTTGTCTGCAAATGGAGCTAGTATTTTTAATTGGCTTCCTATCAATCAAAGCGGTCAATTTGTAAATATAAACCCTACGACTACGACTACTTATACAGTGATAGGAATTGATGCCAATTTATGCACTAACACATCTACGGTAAACGTATTTGTATCCCCTTGTACCGGCATCGACAATAATTTATCCACAGATCAATTTACATTCTACCCTAATCCAACATCAGGAATCTTGCATATAAATAATCCGTTCGGAGAAAATGCAGATATTTCTCTTTTTGATTTAACAGGAAAACGAGTAATCTCCCTTATTAATACGGACAGAAAAACTCTTCTGGATTTAACAAATTTTTCAGATGGCATTTATTTTTTAAGTATTAAATCAACACAACACAGCCTATTCACGAAAATTATTAAACAATAAAATACGTTTATGAATTACTTAAGCAAACTAATTAGTGTTCTTTCAATAGCTTGCATTTTTGCAAATACGAATACATTCTCACAGACTAATAATGTTGGTATCGGGACAAGCGCTCCAGATGCATCATCGGTATTAGATGTTGTAGCAACCAACAAAGGAATGCTAGTTCCTAGATTAACAACCATTCAACGTGTAGCCATACTCAACCCTGCAGATGGTCTTTTGGTTTATGACACAACGGTGGGATGTTTTTATCATTACCAAACTAGCAGTACCTCTTGGATTTCTCTTTGCCCTAGCTCTGGGCCAACAGGGCCGCAAGGTCCAACTGGTCCACAAGGACCTGCAGGTGCAGCAGGAGCTACAGGCCCAGCGGGTCCTCAAGGCCCTCCGGGAATTTCATTAGCACTTACTGGGTATAGCCAAGTAAATGTATATGCAACAAGCCCATTTACACCAACTGCATCTACTCTTATGGGATCTGTTAGCACTACAGTTGGAGCGACTCAAAAAGTGTTTTTACTAATTACCGTTGAAAATAATTCGGCAAATACATACGGAGGTTGTGAGTTTGCTATTTATAGAAATGGCACCTATTTAAAGGCTATAGAACGAAGAGAAGATGGCTACTATACCTTTAGCTGGCTAGATGCATCTCCTGCTTTAGGTTCCAATATTTATGAGGTGCATTACGACAGAAATGGTGGTTGTGGAGGCAATGTATTTACGGGTAGTGTTTATGCATTTGTTATAAACTAGTTGCTAAAATATATACTAGATTTAATTTTTGAGATGAGTTGCTTCAACAAAAAAATTTGGGCTCTCCTTTTTTTATGTTGTTTGCAGTTACTCTTATTCTCACAAAACAACATTCAAACTACCAATACGGTAGATACCAATAAAATTAAAAATGCACTTGCCGGAAACGGTGTTACAATAAGCAATATTGTAGTAAACTGCCCGAGCAGTAGTATGGGACTATTTTCCAATGCAACCACAAGTAATTTGGGGCTTGATTCCGGATTAATACTCACTACAGGAGTTATTTCCGATTTAGACCAAAATAGCAGCTATCAAACCAGTACAGGAAACGGATCTGCCGGAGACCCCGACCTTGGAGGCATTGCGGGGAATAGTGTATTTGATGGGTGTAAAATAGAGTTTGACATAACACCTTACTGTGATAGTTTAAAAATTAGATATGTTTATGGCTCTGAAGAATACCCGGAATATGTAAACTCGGGCTACAATGATGCATTCGCTTTTTTTGTTTCAGGCGCCAACCCATCGGGCGGCAATTATGTAAAAGAGAACATTGCGTTGACACCAGGCAGCAATAGTCCTGTTACTATTAATACAATTAATGGAGGATCCAACAGCTCCCTTTATGTTGACAATACTGCACCAACCCCATCCTCTATTGTGTACGATGGATTTACTGTTCCTTTAGAAGCCAAACTAAATGTAGTACCCTGTAGCACCTACAAAATGATTCTTACCATAAGCGATGCCGGTGATGGTGGTTGGGACTCCGGTGTGATGTTCGAGTATCAAGGATTTACATGCCCCAATCCACCAGTAATTACAGCAAATAATGATACGAGCATTTGTCCGGGAAAAAGTGTATTACTTGCTGCAACCGGAAACCCACAAAACATTTACAATTGGAGTAAAATTGGAACTCCGGGTTATATTTCAACCAACCCACAATTTAGTATAACTCCAACAGACAGCCCTACCATATACAAAGTAGATCCTGGAGCAGGAACTTGCATGCAGCCAGATTTTGTTACCGTAACATTATTTCCAAAACCGGAAGCACAAATTAGTGCAGATACTTTAAGAGGTTGCGGACCTTTATGCGTTTCATTTAGTTATACCGCCACAACATTTCCATTTTCGTGCAAATGGAATTTTGGAGATGGAGACTCCACCCAAACATGCGAAGGCAATCACTGCTACACTACATCGGGTATTTTTGATGTAAAATATAGTTACATAGATACCAACGGTTGCACAACAACATCTGTAAAAGAAAATTATATTGAGGTATATCCTGATGCTGTGGCAGGATTCAGCACCAATTCCAATGAAATGAATTTATTGGAATCGCAACTACACATAAAAGACAATTCTCAAAATTCATCACATTGGGAATATACCATTAACTACGAATCTACTGCGCTAGTTGACACAAACGCCAACCCAATAGTTTGGCTAGACTTATCAAAACCCGACAGTGTATATATTACACAAATTGTCACTACCGATAAGGGATGCAGGGATACTATTTACGATCGTATATATATTAAATCGGCATTTGTAGTTTATGCTCCTAATGCACTAACTCCAAATGGAGATCTTGTCAACGACAAATTTACTATATATGTAATTGGTGCGAAAGCCTATACATTTAGAGTGTTTGATAGATGGGGAGATTTGATTTACCGTGACGAGAACTTAACAATTCAAGACACAGAATTTACTATAAATTGGGATGGGCATGCTAATAGTGGCGAAAAGCTTGCTCAACAAGATGTTTATGTTTGGACACTTGAATTGAGAGATCCCGGAAATAAAATAAAAGATTACATTGGGCACGTATCTATTATCAAATAATAAGCCCAACGTAAAACTCGATTACTTTAAATCGTTGATAATATTTGTTGTTTCGTGCAGATAAAAATCTTTACGTAGATTCTTAACTAAATCCTTATGCTTTGCTCCTTTTAAAGTATCCGATTTGAGTAGGGCATCTTCTACTTGCAAGGCAACTATTTCAAACCCAGATATTTCTTTTGATGTAGCATCTTCAAACTTTTTGCTTTTCTCTTTGCTTTCTTTTTTTTCTGCTATTGCTTTAGAAAGGGTAAGTGGTAAACTCAAATCCTCTTTTACTTCCTTTAACTCCAAGGCTCTTTTTGTAACAGCTGTAAAGCTTGAATTACTTGCTACACGAAGACTACTTGCCTTTTTTATTTTTTCATACTCTATTTTTTTATTCCACAGCTCATACTCAGCCGGTTTTATTTCATCCCAAGGCATTGGATAATCTAAATCCTTTTCACCTGTTTCGATATACGTATATGGATCGGGCAAAATAACATCCGGCACTACTCCTCTGAGCTGAGTAGCTCCACCATTAATTCTATAAAACTTTTGGAATGTTACCTTTAACGAACCAAGTGGCTTTAACGAATCGAATGCCGGTAATAAATAATCATCTAAGTTTATAAAGCGCTGTACAGTTCCTTTACCAAATGTACTATTAGTACCAACAACTATACCTCTTTTATAATCTTGAATAGCTGCTGCTAAAATTTCAGATGCCGATGCACTATTTTGGTTTACCATAACTACTAAAGGGCCATCATAAACCACTTGCGAATCATTATCTTTCAATACTTGCGCAGGATACAATCTTGATTTAACCTGAACAATTGGACCGGATGCAATAAATAACCCTGCCATCTCTACTGCATCTTGAAGCGATCCTCCACCGTTATCACGCAAGTCTAAAATTACACCTTGTACATTTTCCTTTTTTAATTTATTTAACTCCGTACGCACATCAACTGCACAACGCCTTCCGCCCTTCCCGTCAAAATCTGAATAAAAACCGGGCAATTTAATATACCCAATTTTCGATTTGTTATTATTTAAAATTAGTGAGTGCGCATATGTTTCCTCTAACACCACAATATCTCTAACAATTGGAATAGTTGTAATTGACTCGTCTGCTTTTTTTACTGTTAAACGAACCTCAGTACCTTTTTTCCCGCGTATTAATTCAACAGCATCGTCCAAACGCATTCCAACTACATCAACAGGCTCGTTGGCACCTTGTGCCACTTTCAAAATCAAATCTCCGGCCTTTAGGCTTCCTTGGCGCCATGAAGCACTGCCGGGAACCACGTTGGAAACTTTTATATACCCATCTTTCTCTTGCAGCTGTGCACCAATACCTTCAAGCTGACCGGTCATTCCAATGTCAAAATTCTTTTTTTCTTTGGGGGCAAAAAATTCAGTATGTGGATCATAAATAGAGGAGATTGTGTATAGCAAATTATTGTATCTATCTAATGATGATAATTGATTTACTCTTTTAAAAAACTCTTCGTTCGATTTTCGTACTTTCTCCCGTGCATCCTTTTCCATTTCTTCAAAAGATTTTGATTTGAAGGTGGTATCTTTCTTCTCTTTCGCCTTTTCTTGCGCATCAATCATATCGGTAATTCTGGCTAGCACTTGGTATTTTAGCGACTTGCGCCATTCCTCTTTTAATTGATTTTCATCAACAGGATAATCAATTTTATCCGGATCCAACACTACAGATTCTTCTACATCAAAAGTAAATGGTGTGGCAAGAATTTCTTTATAGAAATTTTCGCATTGCTTAATTCGTTGTACATAAAGAGCATTTGCTTTATTGTAAAAATTATGGGTGTGGTCGTTAATGTCATTATCTATTCTATATTCAAACTCACGCAGTTCCTTAATATCCTTTTGCGTAAATATTTTTTTCGAGTAATCTAGTTTTGGCAAATACATTTTAAACACCTTTGCAGATAACGAATCATCCACCGATAATGGTTGGTAGTGAGACGCGCCAAGCGTGCTCATCATCAGTTCCATGGATAATTGACCTCTTTGGACAGAGAATGTCGGAGCTCTAAAAGAAAAGATAAAGACAAAAGCTGTACTTAGTAAAAGAGAAATGAAAATTGGTTTGAATATAGATTTCACTTGTGCTATTTTTAGTTAGTAAATAAACTTACCAAAAAATATTGGGTTTGTGTGGCTTTTAACAGCATTTAACAAAAAGGAGCCCAGTGGTTATAACCACTGGGCTCCTTTTATAAAAAATAAAATATTATTATTTTACTTTAGAAGCTAAATCAGATCCAGCTTTAAATTTTACAACTTTTTTAGCTGCAATTTTAATTGCTTTTCCTGTTTGAGGATTTCTTCCAATTCTTGCTGCTCTTTTAGCAACAGAGAAAGAACCAAATCCGATTAAAGCTAATCTATCGCCTTTTTTTAACGCTTTAGATGTTGAAGTAATAAAAGCGTTTAATGCTCTTTCAGCATCAGCTTTTGTAAGTTTTGAATCTTTTGCAATTGAATCAACTAATTCTGCTTTGTTCATTTTAATTTGTTTATTTATTAGACATTTATTGAATTACAGAGCAAACGTACACCAAAATCCGCCAATAGTCAATAGTTTAAGAAAATACTTTTACACAATTGTTGAAAACAAGGCATTTTAAGCTGCATCAAGCCCAAGAATAAGTAAAATCAAATGTTTTGAGAATTAAAGAGCAAGCAATCCGGCAGACCAATATATAGAATAATACGCCTTTTCATATTTGATTTGCTGCTCTACCAGCTTTAATCGAGCACTTAATAAATTTTGCTCTCGAATATTTATCATAAAAATGGAGCCCTCTCCACTATCAAAATTTGACTTCTCTGCATTTAGCAACCGAAACTGATTTGCCGCTATATTCTTATAAAACCCAACCTGATTGCTTGCATTAACAAACTCCACATAATATGATTTTACCTTGTTGGTATATTCAACTATTTTAAATGTATAATCATAATCTGCGTCTTGCATTTTAGCCTTTGTAAAATTTAAATCGCCCCTTGCTTCCCTTACTAATAAAGGGAAAGAAAAACTAAAACCCCATTTATAATTATTTGAATTATAATTTAAGAGCTGCGAATAATTAGGTGTTACACTCTCGGTTAAAAAATTATAATCTACATCAAGCTTAGGTTTTATCTTCTCGATTTTAAGCAAGCGTTCTGCTTTTAAAAATTGTACTTTATAATTACTGATTTTAATTGCAGGCTGAGTATAAGGAAGGTTCGTAATAATTCTTTCTAACGAATCTTGCTTGATTACTATTTTCTCTTCTAAAGCGGAGAATGAAGCAGGATATGTAGAGCTTGCTAATTGGAGTGGTGTTAATCTTTCTGTCCACAAAAATTCAGATAAATAAATGGAGTTTTTAGCATAGTTTTGCTGTGCTTGAAAATAATCCGCTTTACGTGTTTGATATTGTATAAACGCTTCCACAGTATCAATCTCTGCCCTATCTCCAAATAAATAGCTTGATTTAACTCCATCAAATCTTATCTGAGCTAAATCTAATACATCTTTATATACCAGCAATTGATTATAAGACAAAGCCCATTCCAAATACGCATTAATAGCATCGAACACTAAATTATTAAGCATTAGCTGACGCTCATAAACAGTTGCGTCTTGGTATAATCTTGCTTGTTTTAATGCTGTTCTTCGTTGATCTGTAAACAAGCCTTGCAATAGAGGCACTGAAACTCCACTTGATAAAAGTCCATTGACAGAAGTTGAATTTTCGGGATTCAAAAAAACACCCTCTGAAACATCATAAGCAGCCTTTAGTTTAACTCCAATTCGAGTAGGCATCTCCACCCCATTTTCGTTTATAGAGTAGTAATTTTTATTGTTAAAGTTCTTCTGAGAGAGTTGTGAATAAATATAGGGATCGAACAATCCTTTGTTTTTTAACAACTGCGCTTCACCCATTCTTTTTTGTAAATCGGCTTGCTTTGCGACAGGATGATTTTGCTTTACAATATTTAAAAAATCTTCTAGTGAAAATACGGATAACGAATCTGCTTGAAGCAGCAACGAAAACAATGAAAATAAAATAGCAAATTTAAATTTCATAACTACTTTATTTTTCCTTACTATCTAGTATTGGTTTAGAATTATAATAGTCCGGAGGAAATCCATTAATCTGTCGCCACAGTTCATACCAAATAGGAACATCGTTCATCAAAGCCATGCATTTAGCACCCACACCAATACGTAGTTCTTTAGGCCAAGGCTTGTAGGTTGTATCGGGCACTACCAAAACTCTATATTTTCCATTATCGCTAATAAAGTTGTCAATAGCGGTAACCCTTCCGCTAAACGTACCTACAGATATCTTAGGCCAACCTGAAAAAACAAGTGCAGGCCACCCATCAAACAAAAATCGGACATCTTGCTGTTTGTTTATTAAAGGTAAATTCATTGGATCTACATACATTTCAACCGCTAAATCATACTTAGCTGGCATTATACTAATTAATGCTTCACCTTCCTTAATGGATTCGCCAAGCCCTGTTTTAACAGCCTTTGTTATATACCCATTTTGAGGGGAAGTAACATAGTACATTCCAGACCTAACAGAATAATTCATGTATTGATTCTGCAACTTTGTAACGATTGCTTCTGCATCGTACATACTAGACATGGATGCATATTTTTCTGATTCTGCCTTCCCTAGTTTATCTCTATACTCGTTATCAATAGCACCTAATTCAATTTTAGCATTAATCAATTCGTTCCGTGATGTTAAAAGTTTGTTCTCCGAAGAAATTAACTTAGCATACGTTTCTTGCAACTTAAGCTTTCTAACCTCAAACTCAGTTAACGATTTTAGCCCGTCTTTATAGAGTTTTTCCATTCGTTTAAACTGCTCTTCTGCAACTGCATAATTAGTTTTGGAGGCTTCAAAATCTGCACTGTCGGATGCAATTTTTAAAAGTGCCTGTTGGTATTTATTTCTTGTTTGCTCCAACTTAAGAAGCCGACTTTGAAACAACGCGTCAATTTGAGAATCGAGAGATTTTATTTTTTCTGCGTAGGAAGAAACCGCCATCTCTTTGGCTTTTATTTGTTGGTCGGTATTCTGCAATAAATTAGGGTCGAAATAATCATCTTTTATCTCACTCAAAAATAAAATGGTATCTCCCTTTTTTACATAATCGCCTTCTTTTACAAACCATTTTTCTATTCGCCCAGGAATAATAGAATGAATAGTTTGCGGGCGTTGATCAGGATGCAAGGCAGTTACATTTCCTTTTTCAAAAATATTCTGTGTCCACGGTAAGAAAAGAAATAAAAATAAGAATAAACTTAAAAACCTAATTGCGCGACCAATTTTACGAGTAAGACTTGTAGAAGTAACCTCTTGAAAAGATTCATACGAATCTTCTTTCAATCCTTTCAACTTACTATCAGAAATATTTAACATGTCTTTCTTATTCTATCTAAATACATCTTTAAACCAATCGTACTTTTTAAGCTCTTCCACTTTACCTTCTCCTATAATACTTCCATTTTTTAATACAATTACACGATCAAATTTTTCCGCCAACTCCAAATTATTACTAACAGCTAAAACAGTACAGTCTATTGACCTATCGGATAAAAAATTAACAATTGCATCGGACTTCTTGCTATCAATTTCATCCGTTGGATTTTCTAACAATAAAATTCTGGGGCGATGAACTATACTTCTTGCTAACAGTATTTTACGAACAACACTTCTAGATAATTTTCTTCCTTCGGTTTCTAATATAGTATCAAAACCCTTTTCGGTAGATTTAACAAAGTCGTCCAACAATAGTTTTTCTGATACCCAACGCACCGTATCAAAACTAATTCCACTTCGTCCCATCACAATATTATCATATAATCTTGCCTTAAAAATATTATCATTCGATAAGCTTAATCCAATTTGACTTCTCAAACTTGATTTATTTAGATTTCCACAAGGCAAATTATTAATTAAAATACTGCCGGAGTATTGATTATAAATACCTGCAATCAATTGTAGCAATGTTGATTTTCCGGAACTATTGTATCCTGCAATAACAACTCTTTCGGAGGGTTTAATATCGAGTGATAAATTATTCAGCACAAAACCCTTCTGATTCGGAAACGCAAAAGAAAGGTTTTTGATAGAAATTGATGGACCAGAATTCATCTGCAACACATCTACAGATTCGCCCTCTTCTTTATCTAAAGGCAAATCGGTTAGTGCACTTAATTTTTCAACAGCAGTTAGTACATCGTAAATAGTTTCTGTTGACAGAATCAATTTTTCAACAGAATTTACTACCATTACGATTATTATTTCTGCTGCAACAAATTGCCCTAAATTAATTTTCTGATTTACAACTAAAATACTCCCAATAATAAGCAACCCGCTTGCTACAACAGCCTTAAATGCAATCATACCAAAGTACTGAAGTTGCAAAATTTTAAAATGTTGTTTTCTATAGCCTAAATAATTGGCAGCAACTTCGTCTGTTTTCTGCATTAATAAATCGGTATTAGCCGTAACTTTAAAACTTTTCATTGTACGGCTAATTTCTTCAAGCCAATGAGCCATTTCGTATTTATAATTGGATTCATTAATGCTAGTGGACAAGCCTTTTTGCCCGGTTAGTTTTATAATAAGAAAAATGATAAGTGAAAGTAAAACTCCAAATAAAATAAATGACGGATGGTATAAAGACAACAAAATCAACCCAAATACTATTTGCAGTACCGCTGTTGAAAATTCTATAAGCACCTTCGGCAATCCTTTTTGAATACTCAATGAATCGAAAAAACGGTTTACAAGTTCCGGCAAGTAATATTTATCGGTTGCCTCAAGCTTAATTCGGGGAAGCCTGTAGGAATACTCGAAAGACGTACGTAAAAAAATTCGCTGCTGTAAACTTTCTGTTATTCGAAGTTGCATAACCTGCATAAGTCCTGCAACTATAACTCCTGCAATTACCAACGAAACCAATACTGCCCAAGATGTAGAAAGTTGACCAATAGTAATTAAATTAATGATAGCTTGAATACCTAACGGTAGCGACAATCCAATAATACCAGCCAAAACAGCATACACATATAAATTATATATATCCTTCCTATCGGCCTCTAATAGCTTTAAAAACCTTCGCAAAGGATGTATTTTCGAATGCATAAACAAAATTTAATTAAAGGCCTTAAATATACAACAAAACACAATTAGAACTAAACAGTCGACAACTCTTCTAGTTCAATTTTTACAGAGGCTGTTATCTTTAAACCATTATTGGACTTCCCTGCAAAAGAAACAAGCGCACGTAATTCAGAAGCCGTTTCCCTCAACTCAGCAATTCTTGCTATCGAATTAAAATCTTCCAGACCGGAATGTTCGCGCATTGCTAGAATCTTTTTCTCGTGATATGCAATTTTACTGTTAATCATTGTAAGTAAAACTTCGTTAGCATCTGATGCGTTAAACGAACCTTTTATTAAGCTTAACTCATTTACTGTTTTCATAAATTAATGTTATTTGTTACATGTTTTATAGAAATCCTATGTTTAAAAGAGATGTATGGTTAATTAAAGTTTTGAATGTTATGTTCCTCTCTAATTAGCTACATAATTATTTTTTAACCGATTTTCCTTTTGCGAATTGTTCTTCCCTACCTCTATAGTAGAGTCTAAATAAACAATTCCGGTTATAGAATTTACTGCAGACCTAAGCTCGTACAACTCCTTTTGCAATTGTTTTATCCTAGATTCGCGCATTTTTATATCCTCTTCGTTGTGCGATTTTTGTATTTTATTTTCATGAAACTTTATTTTCACATGAATAATTTGTGTTAGAAGGCTTACCGCATCTTCTTTGCCAAATGCCCCTTGAATTAATTTTATTTTCATTTCAGTTAGTTTTAAGATTTGATATAATTATTTTTTTTGTAGCGCTATATCTTTTTGGTATTAACTCGAATCATGCTATCAAAATAATCGTTGGCAGATACAATAGGAACGGAATTAATAGCGATATCTTGCCCATAGTTAACAGCAATAAATTTTACAATTTCACTAAACAGCAATTGTTTTGTTTGCACTGTAATCACATGATTCAGGGTTTTCACCAAAACTCCTTCTTTAAGAGAATAGGACTCGTTATTATAATCAACAAATGCGGAAGCAACTAACTCCTTTCGAAGTAGTTGCTCCACTACATCTATTGGATTATGATTTTGAGACAAATACAACACTACATTAATCATCTAATTCAGTATTTATAAATTACACCATACTATTGTCCTTGACCCAAAGAAAAACCCTGTACTCCATCAAACGTATAAAGGTTTTCTGTTTTAATTACATCTAAATCGCTATTAAGTGCCTGAGAAATAATTTCCACCACTTCTCTTTTATCTACCGCAGAGCCATCTTTTGATTTGAATCTACATCTCCAATGATCTGTACAAAAAGTTTCCTTGAAACCATCCGGCCAAACTTTAATGCCTCTATTGGTAATCATATTCAGCTCTAAATTTTTGGAACCTAATTTCCGAACCTGCTCTCCTAGTTTATTTACATCTACCCCTCTCCAATGTAGAAATGCATCAAACCCAACAAGCTCTTTCTTCTTGCTAGATTTTCGACTATACGGTTTTAAAACAAGAGCCTCTGATTTAGAATACGTAACAGGTTTTAAAATTGTTGGAAATTGACCTAATCTATCAATAACAGCATCGGCAAATTCAGTAGTACTTACCTTCAATTTACTTATACCTTGCTTATAAATATCATACGTGTGTACTCCATCTTCAAGAGTCTTTAACCAAGCATTCTGAATTTTTTCTGCAATATCGGACTGCCCAATATGATTTAACATCATAATAGCACCTTGCAACAAACCGGATGGATTTGCTACATTCTGCCCTGCCCTTCTAGGGGCCGAACCATGGATAGCCTCAAACATAGAACATTCTTCTCCAATATTTGCAGAACCCGCCAAACCAACAGAACCAGCTATTTGCGCTGCCACATCCGATAAAACATCTCCGTACAAATTAAGCGTAACAATTACATCAAAAGACTCGGGAGTATCTGCCATTTTCGCAGCACCAATATCTATTATCCAATGTTCTTTTTCAATTTCGGGGTACTCAATACCAATTTCATCAAACACTTGATGGAACAAACCATCTGTTTGCTTCATTATATTATCCTTCGTGAAGCAGGTAACTTTTTTTCTGCCTGCCTGTTTTGCGTACTCAAAAGCATAGCGAATAATTTTTTCGCAACCCGGTCTACTTATTAATTTCAAACATTGAATAACTTCATCTGTTTGTTGATGTTCAATACCTGCATATAGATCTTCTTCATTCTCCCTAATTATTACCAAATCCATTGCCTTATGCTTTGTTTCTACAAATGGATGAAAACTTTGACATGGCCTAACATTGGCGTACAATCCCAACATTTTGCGAGTAGTTACATTCAAGCTCTTATAACCTCCACCTTGTGGAGTTGTTATTGGAGCCTTTAAAAATATTTTATTCTTACGGATACTATCCCAAGACTCTTTTGCGATACCGGAAGTATTTCCTGAGAGATAAACTTTCTCACCCACTTCAATTTCCTCGATTTTAATTCTAGCTCCTGCAGCAAGTAGAATTTTGATAGTAGCATCCATAATCTCCGGACCGATACCATCTCCTTTAGCAACTGTTATAGTATTCATGTTAAAAATATTTAGTTATGGCACAAATCTATATACATCTATTCATAAGTTTTTATTTATATTTATTATAGTTATCATAATTTATATTTATGCATTATACTTTACATCAACTACAAATATTCTTAAAAGTGGTATCAACACAGAGCGTTACAAAAGCTTCGGAAGAATTATTTATGACACAACCAGCGGTTTCTATCCAACTAAAAAAATTACAAGAGCAATTTGAAGTTCCTTTAACAGAAGTTATTGGAAGAAAAATACACATTACTGAATTTGGCATTCAACTTGCTAAAATGGCCGAAAAAATACTAAACGAAGTGTATGCCATAAATTACAAAACACTAGCATACAAAGGCGTTCTGGCAGGCAAGGTAAAAATAGCATCGGTATCAACCGGAAAATACATCATGCCCTACTTCATAAGCAGATTCTACAAATCCAACCCCGGTATAGATTTCGTTATTGATGTAACCAACAAGGCAAAAGTAATTGAGAGTCTTGAAAACAATGAAACCGACTTTGCACTCATTTCAACCATACCTAAAAACCTTAAACTAGAAGAGGAGATTCTACTTGAAAACAAACTTTATCTTATAGGAAACAAAGACGCAAATAAGAAGAATGTAACTACAAAAGAACTAAACTCACTTCCTTATATTTTTAGAGAAGATGGCTCAGCAACACGCTTAGCAATGGAAGGATATCTCGACAAACAAAATATTTCTGTTAGAAAAAAAGTAGAATTAACATCTAACGAAGCAGTTAAACAAGCTGTAATTGCTGGACTTGGCTATTCAATAATGCCATTAATTGGAATTAGAAATGAATTAAAGAACAAAGAATTATACATAATAAAATCGCCTAATCTGCCAATGAAATCAAATTGGAGATTGGTATGGCTAAAAAAGAAAGAGCTATCGCATGCTGCAGCAGCATATTTAGAGTACATTAAAAAAGAAAAACAAACCATTCTGTCTACAAATTTCAAATGGGTAACCCAATTCAAATAATAAATTGACACACTATAAAATTCTCTATTGAAAGCTTTTCAACTTAATGATTGCATCATTTAACTAATCATTTTAGGGATTTGGGGCACAATTGTTATGCTATTTTCCTCTTTGCAAATGACAAAAGAATATAGGTAAATAACAATAATCGAAAACAGAATATAAACGAACAGAACATAAAAAAACACTCAAGAAACTAGTAAAGTAAGAGAAGCTACAAATTAAAAGCTCAAATGGACGTATTAATACAACACAACCCAAGGACAAAACAATTAATTAAGGAAGAAAAACCTTGAATACAAATGCAAACACAACACTTCATACTATTTTAACCCATTGTTAACAGTTTAATAATTTTGAGCACGGTTAAATACCTTAAATTAGAGGTAAATAAAAAGCGTATGAGTAGCGAGCATAACCCCATATACAAAATACTGCTGGTAGATGATGAGCCGGATATTTTAGAATTTCTGACATACAATTTGAAGAAGGAAGGGTATGAAGTATTTTCTGCCGGAAACGGCAGAGAGGCTGTATCAATAGCAAAAAAAACAAATCCCCATTTAATTATATTAGATGTAATGATGCCGGATATGGATGGTATGGAAACGTGCAGAGAACTTAGGCAAATCGACTCGTTAAAAAATACACTTATTGCATTCTTGACTGCACGTAGCGAAGATTATTCGCAAATTGCAGGCTTTGAAGTGGGCGCAGATGATTATATAAATAAGCCCATTAAACCTAGGGTTTTAGTGAGTCGCATTAAAGCACTGTTAAGACGCTATAGCACGAGCGAAAAACAAATTGACGAAATAAAAAATGTTGATTTAGATGGACTTGTAATTGACAGAGAGCGCTACGTTATTATTAAGGATGGTGTAGAGATTACCCTACCAAAAAAAGAATTTGAGCTACTTGCATTACTAACTTCAAAACCCGGAAAAGTATTTACTAGAGAAGTAATTCTTGATACAGTATGGGGCGGAGAAGTTGTTGTAGGCGACAGAACAATTGATGTGCACATACGCAAACTAAGAGAAAAAATAGGTGAAGACTGTATAAAAACAGTGAAAGGAGTTGGTTACAAATTTGAATCTTAGCACATTTTACCTATCTTAATTTTCAATGAAACTTACTTCTGCTAGAACCAGCTCTCTTGTTATTGCATTGCTATTAGATTTGTTTCTACTCGCACTACTCATTGGTGTTCGTATTACCAATTATTTTCCTATTTCTACTATTGCTATTATTTCAGCACTGCTTATTTTTGGAGCGGTTTCTTACTATACTGTTCTAATCATTCACAGGCATTTTTTTTACAAAAAAATAAACTCCATAATTGACGATTTATATACTAATGATGCCATAGACAAACGATTACTTTCTCACAAAAACAACAATTCACTTGCTATACTAGAGCTGGCTGTTAGTAGTTGGATTGCAAATAGAAAAAATGATTTAGAAAAAACTAAAAAACTAGAGCTACACAGAAAAGAATATATTGGCAATGTTTCTCACGAACTAAAAACGCCCATCTTTAATATTCAAGGATATATTTCAACCCTGCTAGATGGTGGCATCAACGACCCATCAATAAACGTTAATTTTTTGCAACGTGCAGAAAAAAGCGTAGATAGAATGATTAGCACAATTGCCGATTTAGAAGCTATATCACAACTAGAAACAGGGCAACTGGTACTTGAGTATGAAAAATTTGATTTAATTCCACTTATAAAAGATGTTTTTGAGGCTCAAGAAATAAAAGCCAAAAACAAAAAAATACAACTCTCACTAAAAGACAAATCAGAAAAATCTGTTTTTGTATTTGCCGACAAATTTCGAATTAGACAAGTGTTTACCAATCTCATTGTAAACTCTATTAACTATGGAAAAGAAGGCGGAGAAACAAAAATCAAATTTAGCGATACAGGAACCAACATACTTGTTCAAATTTCAGACAATGGAATTGGAATGAGCAAAGAGCATTTGCCACGAGTATTCGAACGTTTTTACCGAATAGACAAAAGCAGATCTAGAGATCAAGGTGGCACAGGATTAGGCTTGGCTATTGTAAAACACATTATTGAAGCGCACAACCAACATATTGAAGTAATGAGTACCGAAGGCGCTGGCTCTATTTTTTCGTTTACCCTGAAAAAGGCGGTTGGTTAAGCACTTGCTCAAAATCAATTTCATTCTGCTTTTGAAAAACAAACAAATCGCTTTCTTTATGAAACTCAGCCAAGTATTCTTGCTCAGTTTGTCCGGGAGTCGGAATCAATAGCGCTTTTTTATGTAATACATGTAAATCCATTATAGTAGAATAACCCGACCTAGCTACCACAACTTTTGATTGACTTAAAATGGTTTCTAGCTCATTGCCTGTTACCAAATATTTAACTGTTGTATTGGCATTCCATTTTCCGATAGTGCTTGCATTGGTTGTTCCTCTTACCACAAGTACACGTTCTTTTCTAGTATACAATTCCTTCGCTATTTCTTTTTCTAGATTTGTTCTTTGTGGTTCCGGACCACTTAATACCACTGCAATATCGTACTTGCATTCTACCACTTCACCTTTCTTAGAAAATCTAGAAAGTGGATTTATGTATTTACAATTAGTTGGCAAATTTTTTCCATGTGATAAATCCCCTGACAATGAAACCAAAGAATCTACATAATCCGGAATCCAACACTCATTAAATTTTCCAATAAAATATCTATTACCAAAATTCACTATACTTTTAAAAAAGGGCATTCTAATATAAATTTGATGTGTAATAAAAATTGTTCTTACACTTTTATCCCACAATCCATATCTATTATCCGAAATAATAACATCAACAGAATACTTTTTTCTAATTTTTTTTACGGCAATATGTTCTCGAAAAATTGCTAAAAATATTTTAGGTAGCTGCATAAAAACAGACAACAACATGCCTATGTTATAATACTTAACATTGTATGCAGGCAACTCCATAAAAGTCAAATGCGGAAATTCCGCCTTAAGCAAATCCAAAGCAATACCATCAGACGCAATTATTATGCGATTTGACACCTCCAGCTCTTTAATTATTGGAATACAACGTGTAGCATGCCCAAGCCCCCAATTTAAAGGACAAATTAAAATTGTTTTTTTTGTAAATTCGCTGAGCATTTATTAAAAGTAAGATTTTATTCTCGGTTTAAAAGAAAATGGCAACAAGCAAAATAGAACGATTTGAAGAAGTAAAACAATTCCCTAACTGCTTTTACCATTCCTTTGAACAATCACTAAAAGGATCTGTTATGAAGGGCAAATGGAATGAAAATTATTTCAATAACAACAACCCTATTGTGCTTGAATTGGGATGTGGGAAAGGAGAATACACAGTTGGGTTAGGAAAAAAATATGTATCGAAAAATTTTATTGGCGTTGATATTAAAGGAAATAGGATATGGAAAGGAGCAAAAGAATCTTTAGAAAACAATATAAAAAATGTAGCCTTTCTAAGAACTCGCATCGATTTTATTGAAAGTTGTTTCGCTGCCAATGAAGTTTCTGAAATTTGGATAACATTCCCCGACCCACAACCACAAAAAACTAGAGAACGTAAAAGACTTGTATCCACAATGTTTACCAACAGATACAAAAAGCTAATAGTACCGGGTGGTCTTATTCATTTAAAAACTGACAGCGAAGGATTATATTTATATGCATTAGAAATAATAAAACAAGAAGGTTATTCTACGGTTCTTTCAACTGCAAATCTTTACAACGAGACACTTCCTATATTTGATGAGGCAAAGGGAATTCAAACGTTTTACGAAAGCATTTATTTAAAAAAAGGTGTTCCCATTAAATATATTCAGTTTAAAATATCATAAGTCATTTTTTATTCTTTACGTCTGAATAAAGCCTCAACCAATCATCCACAGAAACAAACTTGTTGCTAACCCAATCTTCTACCAACACCACATTATCCTTTTCGAAAACTTTTACCTTGTATTGGTCTATTACAAATGAACCTCTGTATTCTCTCAAAACAAATAAATAAAATAAATCTCTTCCGGCAGGCTTTTTTACAAGTTCATACTTCCAAACAGAACCAACAAATGCCCTTGAAAACATGGCTGCGTTTGCGGGGTCATGCATTGCTTTTATCTTAACAAGTAGTTTATCTTCTATAGCAGTTGAAACTTTCGGTGGAATATTTACAACAACTTCTTGTGAGCTCACACTAAAATTATAGAGTAAGAACAAAGCAACAAAAAACATTTTCAGCTCGTTCATAGTTAATTAATTAACGTAAAGTAAAACTACTTGTTCTTTTAAAAATATATTTTTTGTAGTAAAGTACAGCTATTTCACCAAAAACAACATTTGCAAACAAGCTCAACCAGAGAGACGCAATATAATTATCTATTGGAGCAATTTCCGTACCATAATACAATAGAATCTGAAAAATTCGAAAGGTAACGGCAGAAAGTGTAATTGCAAATGACCTAACCATCCACAAACTGTGCAAATAATAGTTTTTAGCACGAATGTACTTATAGGCGACAAACGTAGTTGTAAACCACAAAATGGCAATCGACATAAAAGGAATAACACCCAAAGCTCCTCCCTTTGTAAAAAAAGACAAATAAAATCCTGCCGGACAAGATATATTTAAAACTGAGGCAATATAAATTTTGCCCAATCCATTATGCACAGATTTATACTTGCGTAATATAGAACGAAAAAATTGTGGAATACCCGATATAATACAAATCATGGCTCCGGTTATATGCACATAAAATGAAGCTCTCCACAAAAACGAGTCGAGCAAATCACTTTTTTCGAGCAAGAAAACATACTTGCCTTGAATAGCATATTCTTTTAAAAGTGAAGAATCGAAAAAATAATAGGGAAAGGAATTATAAATAATAAGAATTGAAAATACAATTATAAGAAGCCAGTAAACTATCCTTAAAATTTTATACACCCTTTGCATGCCACAATTTACATTCTTTTACAGCAAAGTAATTCTAATTTTTTTAGGTAGCGATTCTACTACCAGGTTATAAGAATCGTCTATCCATTCTCTCAAGAGATTGTCTGCCACTTCGCCATTTACCAAAACTGTATTCCAATGCTTTTTACTCATATGATAACCAGGTAACACAGAAGAATATTGGTCTCTTAAATCAATTGCTTTTTGAGGATCGCATTTCACATTGAACTGAAGCGAACTGTTATCAATAGGACAAAGTAAAAAAACTTTGCCTCGCACCTTAAACACTAGCACATCCGGACCAAAGGGAAGAGTTTCTTCTACTCCACGTTTAGAAAGGCAATAATCACGGAGCTCTTCGATATGCATTAGGATTAGATTAAAATGATAATCTAATTGCTAGAAATTTTACTTAACAATTAGCTTTTCAATGATTACTTTTCCTTGCTGCTCAACAGAAACAAGATAAACTCCTACTGCCAATCCGGACACCTCAATACTATTCGAAATACTGGAAGTTTGTTCAGAAGTAATCGAATTATTTTGAAAAACAATCTTACCACTAATATCAGTAATTACTAATTTATCTATCGCTGTATTTTCTGATACTTTTATAGTAATGCTACCATCTAAAGATGGATTAGGATAAATAGAAACAACACCACTAATTGCATTATTGATTGAAACTGGCTTAGAATAAGTATAAGAACCATCAAAGTTTGTTTGCTTTAATCTATAATAAGAAATACCCTTAAATGGGTTCTCATCAACTATTTGGTAGGATATAACCTCACTGGAGTTGCCTGCACCGTCAATTTGCTGTACTGCTTCAAAATCAATTCCATCAGCAGATTTTTCAACCGTAAAATATTCGTTATTTATTTCTGTAACGGTAGTCCATGAAACATCTACCGTTTTATGCTCATTTAATTTTGCACTAAACTCAAGCAATTCAATAGGCAATGGGGTTTGGTCTTTATCTGTTGTGCCCGGATGCCAAGTACCCACAAGCTCTGCAGAGGAAATTTGGTACTTATATACTTTAGGGCTTGTTACAGAACCTGTACTAACAGAATAAGTGCCAGGCGCTGCAGAACCTGCCAAAGAAGGACGTATATGACTTAACGAGCTTGTTCCCCAATTACTTAAACCGGTAAACGTCATAGCTACATCAAAAGTTCCGGCAAGCAATGAGAGACCTGAGGAAGGGTCTCCATTTTTTGCCAAAGCACCAGGAACAGATATCACGTTATTCATATTATGAATACGCTCGATAGTAGCTCCATCGGAAGCATCTACATAACTTACATCTGTTACCGTTACGGCATCATAATGACGAACATTTAATAATCCGGCAGCAGAAACGTTTGTGTTGCTAACTTCAACCGGACGATATTCTGTAGAAGTTCCTACCGGAAATAAACCATAGAAACTACCCGAAGTGCTTGTGATTGCTCCCGTTGGTAACCACCTTGAAAATGTTCCTCCGTAACAAATTCCGGAAGTACGAGACAAGGAAGCGCCTGCACCACTACCTAATGTCAGTGTTTGACCATTCAAATCGAAATTCCCACTTGTCATATTTAACTGATTAGTTACAACCATATTATCTCCTGCAGCAAGTTGCGTAGTACCTCCGTTAGATCGAGTAAATTGATAAAATGTTTCTTCGGTAACGGATGTCCCTGCTGTAATTACCTGCGTACCTGCCCCATTAAAGGTTACTAAACCACTGTTCTGAACAAAAGGATCTGCTGCGGAAGATGAAACGGTCCAATTGCCCCCCACCGTAATATTTCTATTTACGCCAGTAGATAAAACTGCAGTTCCGGATATAGTAAGGTTTCCGCTTACAGATAAATCATTGTTCAAGGTTTTTGTAGCGGCATTTGCAAACTCTACATCTGCGTAGGAAGCGTTATTAGAACCGGGAGTTCCTTCAATCGTTTGAACATTGTTTCTATTGAATGTAATTTTTGAACCTGCTGCTAATGTAAATACTCCTGTCATTTCAGGAACCACAGCTGTACCCGTGTAAAACTGAAGTTCCGATCCTGCTGCCATCGTAACCGCACCAGCACCAATAAGGTTAGTTCCTGCTCCAGAAACATACATTACGCCTGACTGTATATCCAACAAAGTAGCAACAGACATATCTACAGAGAAACTAACTGTGTTAGCCCCAGCAATGCCTGTATTAGTTATTTTTAGCGTTCTAAACTGGGTGGCTACATTGATTGTTTGATTTTGTGTTCCATTAAACTCTACGGTATTTTCGCCCAAACTTGTGGCATCAAAATTTGCCATAGTCATGTTTCTTCCTATTTGAATTAGATTACCCGCATCATTCGCCAGACTTCCTCCTCCACTTACATCTCTACCTACAGTTAGTGTGTTTGTATAGTTTGTATAACTTCCGCTTATTACTAAATCGTCTGTAAATATTAAGCTGCCCAAATCAGCATAAAAACCTTTGGCTGCACCTGTAAAAGTTAAATTACCGGTACCCATGTCAAAATTAGATTGAGCAGGAACTAACGAAAACGTACCGGCAATAGAAACAGCAGTATTACCCGTATTTGTCCACGAACCTGTCGCTCCAATGGTAACATCTCCGCTCAATGTTTTTACACCATTGGCATTACTCCAATTTAAAGGTCCGTTTACAGTGGTTGCTCCTGCATTATTCATTGTACAGCGACCAATAGTAGAATTTACCGCAGCATTGGAGGTTATTGTTTGGCAACTTACTACAGAATTTTGATTCCCACCCATTGTTCCTCCATTTAAAATTAGATCTCCGCAGGTGAATGTTCCTGTTGCGTCTGTTGCAAAATCAATAGTCCCTCCGGTAGAAATGGTTACATCTTCAGCAGTATTTACACTCACAGCGATACCACTTCCTATCCTCAAAATTCCTCCGGTAACATTTAAATAACCGTTACAGGTAATATTAGCGGCTGCAGTAAGCACCGATGTTGTTGTTGAATTTTCAATTATTAAATTAACATACGTTGTTCCTTTTACACTTTGCGCAGCCGATCCGTTGTATCTTACAATATTATTAGCAGTATTTGCAGTTAATCCAGTAATTGTAGCATCCCCTCCAATATAAAGAGTTTTAGAAGCTGCATTAGTGATTGTGCCCACTCCGGTTAAATCATTATAAATAGTAAATGAATTTACATTATTCTGAACGGAGACATTTACTTGTAATGAATACATATGTAAACTTCCGCCTGTACTGTTTATTGTTTTAGCTGTTCCTGTCATCACGTAAGCTCCCGCTGTTGTTCCGCCACTCCATGTTCCACCATCGTTGGTTACGTTTCCGCCAATCGTAAATCCTTCGTTACTTGAATTATTCCATGTACCTGTTCCATTTACCAATAAATTACCTGTTATGGTTTTAGTTCCGGTAGCATCGTCCCACTCTAAAGAACCATCGATAGTGGCATCATTGTTACAGGTAAAATCTACATCCCCAATTCGAGCAGTAGCTCCAGCAGCTACAGATAAAAACTTACAAAACACATCACCGGTATTGTTTCCTGTGTCACCAATTCTTGCAGCTCCTTGCATGGCCAAACCGCCAGTGCCTAAAAAATTAATGGTAACGTCATTTGCATTCACATTTATGTAACCACCTGTCTGAATGATTGAGTTGCCTGCAGCGGCAGGCACATCAAATGTTTCGGTACCATCAAAAAGCATTTCACCACTGGTAAGGGTAAAATTGTTATTTACAGTTACTGTTACCGCATTGGTAAAAACAAAATTGTTAGTAGAAGTTGTATTATTTAACACCAAATTATAAAATGCTTGAGCCTCTGATGAAACTGTTTGTGAAGCTTGATTACCGTTAAACGTAACTGTAGATTGAGCTGCGGTAAATGTTCCGGTATTAAGCCAATCATCGCCAACTTCCATACTTCCAGCCCCTGAAAAGGTTAGAGTCCCATTACCCGCAACGACAGAGGTATAATCATAACCATCTGCAATATCAAGCACACCGGTACTAATTGTTATAGTTCCATCATTAGAAACATTGCCTCCATTTACATTTGCAGTTGTCGCAGCCAAGGCCAAAGAACCTCCTGCATCAACAGTAAGTGTACTGCTAAAGTTTAACGTTGCGATTGAGTTGGTATATGTACCTGAAAACACCACAGCTCCTCCAAATGTTACCGATGCCACCCCGGCAGTGGTTGTTATATTCTTAGTAGCTCCTGTAAATGTATAAGTTCCTGTGCCTGAAGAAAAAGAATCGTCCACCTGTAAGCTTCCTCCTATTGAAAAACTTTCGTTACCACTGGATGACCAAGAGCCATCCGTATCGTTTATAATTACATCTCCGGAAAAAGTTTTTGTTCCCGAATTATCACTAAAATCAATTATACCGTTAATGGTAGCAGTCCCCCCACCGGTAACGCTAAAATCACAATCAGCAATTATAACACCGGTTGCAGTGCTTGGTATGGTAAGAGATGTACAATTAATGTCATATGCTCTATTGGCATTGTCGCTAGTTGTATAGGACGTGCCATCCATTGTTAATGCGCCACAGTTTATTACACCATTACTACCTGTACCATGAATAAAGGAAGCTCCATTCATAGTTGTTGCAGTTCCCAAGTTTGCAATGGTACCTGCAGTATTGTCAAGATATAAATGTCCGTTGGTCGCAAAAGTAGTTGCGCCTGAAACAGTTAGCACATCAGCGGTATTTAAAATTATGTCGCCACTAGTAACAGTAAGATTATTACTAACTGAAGTAGTTAGACCATCAGGAAAAGTAAAATCATTTGTATTGGTAGTATTATTAAGTACTAAATTATAGAACGCTTGTGCTTCTGCTGCAACAATTTGTGATGCTTGATTGCCATTGAATGTAACGGTAGAAACATTCGCATTAAAGGTGCCGGTATTATTCCAATCATCTCCTACCTCCATTGTTCCTGCTCCGGTAAATGTAAGTGTACCCAATCCTGCAGTGCCATTATAATCGTACCCATCTGCAATATCTAACAATCCAGTAGCAATTGTAATAGTTCCATCGTTGGTAAGGTTTCCTCCATTTGCATTCCACGTGCCACTTGTAATTACAATATCACCATTATTTGTAATGGTACTGGCACAGTTAACAGTAGTGGCATTTATAGTAATGCTACCACCACCATTGGTTGTAATAGTGCCAGCAAAATTTAATGTAGCTATTGCATTGGTGTATGTGCCTGAAAAAACTACTGGTCCACTGAAAGTAGCAGAAGCTACACCTGCGGTAGTTGTTATGTTTTTTGTAGCACCACTAAAAGTGTATGTCCCTGTACCAGAAGAAAAAGAATCGTCAATAGTTAAATTTCCGGCAATAGAAATACTTTCATTTCCGCTTGAAGACCAAGAGCCATCGGTGTCATTTATAATTACATCCCCTGTAAAGCTTTTTGTGCCTGTATTATCTGTAAAGTCCAAAACTCCATTTATGGTTGCCGTTCCCCCTCCGGTTACAGTAAAATCACAGTCTTCTATTTGTGCTCCGGTGGCAGTAGATGCAACTGTAAGAGAGGTGCAATTAATATCGTGTGTCCTGCTTCCATTATTACCACCCACCGCAGAAGTCCCGTCCATGGTTAATGCTCCACAATTCACAATTGGATTATTATTAGATCCTTCGATTTGTCCTGCTCCATTTATTTGTGTTGTTGCACCCAAGTCGTAAGTGATAGTTCCTGATACACGCAGAGTTCCACCTGTATTAATGGTAGTAGCATTGGTTACAGCCAAATCATCCGTGCTATCAAAAATAAACTCTCCACTGGTAATAGTAAGATTGTTGGTAATAGAAACAGTAGATCCATCCACTACCGTAAAATCATTCGTAGACGTGGAATTATTCAACACCAAATTATAAAAACTCATGGTTTCAGAGGCAACTTGCTGCGTGGCTTGCGTGCCATTGAATGTAACCGTAGAAACGTTAGGCGTAAATGTTCCTGTATTTGTCCAGTCATCCCCCACCTCCATTGTACCTGCTCCGGAAAATGTTAAATTGCCTGTACTTGTATAATCGTAACTGTCTGCAATATCCAAATGACCTGTGGAAATTGTAATTTCCCCAGTATTAACACAATTACCACCAGTTACATTAAGCGTATTGGCCCCAATAACTAAGGTTGGACCTAAACTAACTGTAAGGGTTCCACCAACATTAGTAGTGGCCCCACCCAAAGTTTTATTTCCGCTTGTAGATAGTGTTAAATTACCATAAGTGGGGACTGAACTAACTGTTTGAGCTGTATTAGCTTGATACGTAACTGTACTTGAAGCGTTTAGTGAAATATTCCCTGCGGTAAAGCCAGAAGGAAAAGCAACTGCAACAGCAGAACCTGTGTTGCCAACTCTGAGCGCAGTAGAAGCAGCCATAGTAAATGTACCCACTGCATTCCCAGCAATATCAAATGTGCTCATGTCAAGTGTTCCGGTTTGAATCCAAAGGTTGTTGTTGACCGTAATAGCACCGCCAAGTGTTTTTACAAAGGCTCCTCCCGAAAAAATTAAATTGTGATAAGTGGTAGATTTTACCGTTTGGGTGTTTCCTCTTGCATAATTGAACGTACAATTCGCTTGATCAGTATCTAGGGTCGTAACATCTAAGGAGGTTCCTGTACCAGCACCAGAATAGTTAATAGTAGTTCCGGCAGCTACTACAAATGTGCCAGCTCCTGCAGATGTTTGCAAACTCGTACTAATATTTAAGGTTGTTAAATTATTTGTTAAGGTTGTTCCGCCATCAACTGAAATATAAGCAATTGTTGCACTGGCTTGATCCCCCAGTATTTGTTGGGCACCACCACCATCAAAATAATAAATACCATTTCCTGAAGTAAAAGTGCCGTCTATATCTAAATTTCCTCGTATTCTAAATGATGGGCTAGCTGTGCAATTCCAATTGCCTCCGGCAGCAATATTTGCATTTCCACCAATTGTTTTAGTTCCTGTTCCGGACGAGAAAGTTGCAGTTCCGTTTACATTAAAATTGCCGGTAACGTTCCAAGTAGAACGACCAATGGAGGTAGTTCCCGCTCCAATAGTTACGTCTCCTGATGCATTTATGGTTGGAGTGTTTCCTCCCAGTGTATTAAAGTCCGCTCCGGTCAAATTAACTGTAGTTACAGCAAACGTTTCATTTATTGAAACAAAACTACCCGTTGAACTAATACTTAAAGCTCCTAATGACTTTGTACCGGTTGTACTGGCAAAATTAACCGTGCCATTTATATTGGTACTAGTAAATGTGTAGCTTTGTCCATTGAAAGTAATAGAAGCCCCGCTAGTAACTTCCATTAGAGAAGCAGAGAGAGAACGGGTATTATTATCTCCGGTTATAGAACAGGTTCCACTCACACTAAACGTACCAGCAGCGGTGCTTATGGTATTGTTGTTATTACCGAATGCAGTAGTACCCCCATTATATATTATGTTTCCTGTAACCACTAAATCTGTATTAGCTGATGTGGTATTGAGAGTCCCCTCATTTTTTATATACCCACCAACACTACTATCGTGACCATAAGTCAACGACCCTCCAAATGAAACCTCCACACTGCCTGTTACAGCCCAAGTTGCGGAAGTTGTCATCGTGCTTCCATTTCGTACAATAAAGACATCGCCTGCTGTAGTAAAATTGGGAGGTTGAACCCCGGCCGTGCCATCAGAGTTTTGAGTCCAGCTTGCTGTTGCATTAGGGTCTGTAGCAGCAATTACAGAGTAATAATTGGCAGAGTAACTATTCATCCACACCAAAAAAAACGAGAAAAGAGAAATATAAAATTTAAAGATTTTATTGACCATAACTATAACTATAACTATAACACTAACTACTTATACTTAGATTATCCTACTTAAGTTACGAAAAAAAGGAATAAAAACAGAAAAAACACTAGCTATTAAACTTAATTTACAAACATTTGTAGGTTAATAAACGTAAGAAAAAAACTAAGTAGACTAAATACGGAACTGGGTGTTCAAAAAAAGCAGAATCACTTTTAAAAAATAGCCGCTATTTGCTAGTGAACAAGATTGGTAAGATTTTTCAATGCAACACTCGTCTCTGATTTCATTTTATCAATTACTTCTTTCACAGAACTTATTTCGTTTATCAATTCTACACTTTGTCCGGCACACCACAAATTATTATAATTACCGGGCTTCACAGCGTTTTCTAAATTTTTCATTCCACGAAACTGCACCAACATTTTAAAATATTTTTTCGTACGCTTGTTGTTTGACAATAATTTTTCGAACCAATTTTGTTTGTAGCCAATCTTTTTAGCAAATGGAGTATTTATAATTGTACAGGGAGTTCCGGAAATTTTTTCTGTGAGCACAATATCATCCATTTTTGCATCAACAATAGCATTTTTATATTCGCTGCTAACAGAAGCTTCTTTAGTAGCAATAAATCGTGTACCCACCGATACGCCCGCTGCGCCCAATGCCAACATAGAAAGCACACCTGCACCGGTTGCTATCCCTCCGGCTGAAACAACAGGCGTATCAGGAAATTTATTTTTTAGCGCAGGCACTAAAATTTGTAAAGATATAGAACCCGCATGGCCTCCGGCCCCCTGCCCCACTGCAATAAATCCATCACAGCCCAATTCAAAACATTTTTGTGCATGCACAATATTAGTAACATCGCAAAAAACTTTAGCTCCATAGCTGTGTGCCATATCAATTACTTGCTTTGGGCTACCGAGCGATGTTATATAAAAAGGCACCTTTTTCTCCACACAAATTTTCAAATGCTTTTCGTAATATATATTTGTTTTTTGCACGATTAAATTAACTCCGTATGTTCCTTTTGCTACCTTATTTTTTTCTGTATTTAGTTTATCAAGTATTTCTGCCAACTCTTTTTCGTCTCTGTAATTCAAAGATGGGAATGACGCTGCAACTCCCGATTTCATACCCTCTACAAGCATAGATTCGTTACTTACCAAAAACATGGGAGCCATAATTAATGGGAAGTCGATATTTAATAGTTCAGTAAGTTTAGTTTGCATTAGTCTTAATTTAGTGGTTAGAATTTCTTGCTTTTTAATTCTCGTATTGCATCTGTTGCAATCCATTTTGCCGATTTTGATTCTTGTGTTAAGATACTCTCAGCACACAAAAGAGCGGCCCTATTTAGTTTTTTATTTCGCTTTCCAATTTGCCGGAGAGCCCAATTAACAGCCTTTCTAACAAAATTTCGCTCATCATTTGCTTCTCGCTGAATGATTGGCAAGAAATTTATAAAAACTGCATCGTCTGCTTTTTTATCATGAACGGCAAGTGCAGCCATCAAGACAAACCCGGCACGTTTTACATATTCTCTTTTATTCTTAGAGAATTCAATTGCTTTGTCAATCGCAAAAGGTGTTTTGTCTAATAAGTTTCCGCATGTTTGATCGCACAAATCCCAAGAGTTAAAATCTGCAACCCACTTATTAAACAAGGATTTGGTTACTTGTTTCGAATCTGCAATCATAGATGCCAATATTCTAGCCTCGTGAATTTCTGTATCCCACAATTGCAATGCTAGAGAATGATTTGTTTTTATTTTTTTTGCAAGTGCTCTAACATTTGGAATAGAAACACCAATTGCTTTAGATACATCAATACCAAAGGAACTCATGCCGGACAACCGACTTGCATCACTTACTTTTTTTAATTCTTTGATAACATCCGAAACTGTCATCCTAGTTTGCAAGCTGCTTAACACTCGACATGTTTTTTACAAAATCATCAAACAAATAACGTGCATCGTAAGGCCCGGGACAGGCTTCCGGATGGTACTGTACTGAAAACACGTTCTTATCTGTCATTCGCAATCCTTCGATGGTATTGTCGTTTAGATTAACATGTGTTATCTCTATATTCTTTACTTTTTTCACATCGTCTGCATGTACCGAAAACCCATGGTTCTGTGAGGTAATTTCAGATTTTCCTGTAAGTATATTTTTCACCGGATGATTTATTCCTCTATGACCCGAATGCATTTTAAATGTAGAAATCCCATTTGCCTCTGCAAGCAACTGATGCCCCAAACAGATACCAAACACAGGCAATCCGGCATTAATAATTTCTTTTACCAATTTAATTTCATCTTTCATCACACCCGGATCTCCAGGACCATTTGAAATCATGAATCCGCTAGGTTCCCAAGCTAACATAGCTGCAAGTGTTGATTTCATTGGAAATACATGTACTAAACAATCTCGTTCTACAAGACTTCTAATAATATTTTTCTTTACACCCAAATCCAACAACGCAACTTTATGTTTTGCATTTGCATTACCAACAGTATATGATTTTTTAGTTGCCACTTTCGAAGACAGCTCCAACCCTTGCATAGATGGCACTTTGGCCAATTGTTGTTTTAGCAACTCTACATCTGTTATTTCGGAAGATATAATCGCATTCATAGCGCCTTTATCTCTGATATAACGCACCAATGCGCGCGTATCAACATCACAAATAGCAACAATATTATCTCGTTCAAAATACTCTTTTATAGAAGTGTAAGCAGCGGCACGAGAATAAAACTCACTAAACTGGCGACAAACAAAGCCGGCTATTTTTACCGTTTCGGACTCTACTTCCTCGGCATGAATGCCGTAATTGCCAATATGTACGTTGGTTGCTACCAAAATTTGACCAAAATAAGAAGGGTCGGTAAATACTTCTTGATAACCTGTCATGCCTGTATTAAAGCAAATTTCACCGGTGGTAGTCCCAATTTTTCCGGCTGCTTTCCCATGAAAAACTTTTCCATCTTGCAAAACTAAAAGTGCATTTGAGCGAGGAGTGTATTTCATATCACGTTATGATTAAATTTTCGCTTAAAAATAAGTAGGCTTTTGGTTATAACCAACTACTCTTATATTTAAACATTACTATTTTACAAACAAGCATAAAAAAAGGAGGCTGTCTCTACGAAACAGCCTCCTTTATATTTCAAATTTCTCAATTTAATTATTCTACTAATAAACGTTTAGTGGTAACACCTTCGCTAGATACACACTGCACAAAGTAAATACCTTTTGCTACATCCGAAATATCAAATGTATTTAGCGCATTTGAACCTTGAGCCGAAAACTCTTTTATAATCTGTCCTTGAGTATTTACAAAAACAACTTTTGCGTTTTTATCTGTCGAGCCGATTACCATATTAACAGATGCACTGGTTGGATTTGGGTAAACCAACACCTCTGCTCCTTGCACAGCTTCTTCAGCAATACCAACACTTGGATCATTGTAAGCACAGATGCTGAATGAAGAAGAATTACTTCCTGTACCTGCATCATATACTCTAACATAATAAGTAGCACCAATAGTTACGTTTGACTGAATAATCTCAGAACCTCCAACACCAGTTGCATTTTTACAAGCTTGTCCTGCAGAAGGATTACAAGCAGTAAACAACTGTATTACCGGATCGAAACCAGCCTGACCTTGCACATAAACAGCCATTTTTCCATATGTTGGCGTAAATTTATACCACACATCATCGTCTGCATTTCCGGAACAACCAGTATACGTTTGAGTTGCACCGTTGGTAGAACCTGTTATCATATTGCAATTTGTTCCGTTTACAGTTAATGCGGTAGCATTAGAGCAATCGTCATTTGAAGAAGCTGCAGATTGGGCAGAATATACACAAATACCAAACGCACCTGTTCCGCCAAAGCTTTCGTATGCACGTATAAAATAAGTTTGATTAGTTGTTAAACCAGTTATTTTACCCATTTCAACTGCACCACCACCTGTTGAATCTACACAAGCTAAGCTATTTCCACTACAAGCATCTAATACTTCAAAACCTGCATCAAAAGAACCTTGCCCAGCCATATTGATATACATAGTAGTAGCAGTTGCAGTAAACTTATACCATACATCTTTAGGCGAGAAGAAATTACCACAAGGTAAAAATCCTGACATGGTTGCACCAATATTAGACGCTGTAGTATAATTACAAGAAGCGCTTGCTGTTAATGTAATTGCATTGCCACACGCATCGTTAGACGCATTTGAAGAAGCAGAAGATACCACACAAATATTAAATGTACCTGTTCCTCCTGCATAGTCGTACACACGAATCAAATAGGTGTTCCCAACAGTTAAGCTGCTTAATCCCTCCGTTTCTATGCCACCATTATTTGTATCGTAATCAACACAAGTAGAAACTCTTGTTCCGTTACAGTTTGAATACACCTCAAATACCGGATCGAAGGATGAGCCTCCAGCAACTGTAACTGTTGCAGTTGATGCAGTTGCGACAAATTTATACCACACATCTTTTGCGGCATTACTTCCATTGCTACAATTAACGTACACTTGAGTAGCATTAGCACTATTACCCGGTGTATAACTGCAAGAAGCATTAACATTTAGAGTAGTAGCTGCACTACAATTATCGTTTGCAGGAGGATTTCCTGATGATGTTGCCGAAGCCACACAAATAGTAAATGCATCTGCAGAGCCATTAAAGCCATACACCCTAATATAATATGTAGAACCAACAGTTAAGCTGCCGTGTGCATTAGATTCTGTACCGCCTTGAGAAAAATTATTATCAACACAAGTGCCTAGATTAGAAGTCGAAGAGCATGATGTGTACAGTTGATAAACCGCATCTAAATTAGAACCTGGAGCTACTGTAATTGTAGCAGTAGCGGCTGTTGCGATAAATTTATACCAAACATCTTTTGCACTTGAACCTAAACATGCTGCATAAGTTTGAGTTGCATTTACGTTTGTTCCAGATGTTGGAGAACAAGATGTACCTGGAGTTAAGGTTATCGCATTAGCACATGCATCATTTGCAGGTGCTGATGGCGCTGCGGATTGAATACAAAGATTAAATGCTCCTGTTGCTCCGCTCCACCCATAAACTCGAACGTAATACTGTGTTCCTATTGTCAACCCATTTTGGACAGATGTTTCTGTGCCCGAACTTCCGTTGTCAACACAGGGGCTAAAAGTACTTGTACTTACACAAGCTGTATATACTTGATAAACAATATCCATAGATCCGGTTGGCGCTACAGATATAGTTGCTGTTGTAGCTGTTGCGGTAAACTTATACCAAACATCTAATGCCGAAGAACCTCCACAGGGCGCATACGATTGTGTTGCATTAACATTCGTCCCGCTTGTATAATTGCAGGTTGTTCCTACTGTTACTGAAGTTGCATTTGAACAAGCATCATTTGCTGGTGGAGTTGCTGCTAAGCTAGTAGTATAAACACACAAATCGAAATATCCGGAATTTGGAGATCCGGCTAAAAATGTTCTTACGTAATAGGTATTCCCAGGTGTTAATCCTGAAACAGAAGCTAAATCACTTGTGCTAGCCACATTTGCGTTACATGCAATTTGTGTAAGGCTTGAACATGAACCACTATATATAACAAAACCTGGTCTCCATGCTGCTGCATTACCGTTGTCGTTATAAACATTGCTTACAGAAAAATAAGCGTTATAACCTGTTGCAACAAATTTGTACCACACATCATCATCTTGTGATGACGTTACACACGTTGCACTTGCTGATGACTGAGTTGCACCCCACGTATCTACGTTTAGGCTATACGTGCCACAAGAACCGGAGTTAGGTGCTACTGAAATAGTTATTGCGCCACTACACTCATCGTTAGACGGAGCCTGCGAAAATGCATTAAAGAGGAATAAAAAGAAGAGGGTTGTTACTGATAGTAATTTTTTTGCTTTCATTGTTTTTGAGTTTATTAACATTCAATTGTTGAAATCACACGAGCAAAGGTACTTTAAGAAACACCTTTTGTATGTTAAATTAATGTTAACAAAAACAGGAAACCCAATAATAATGGTATTCTAATGGAACTTAAACAGCTTAATCTAAAATCAATTTATTGATATACAGGTGTTTGCTGTTGGACGTACGTACAATATATAGCCCTCTTGGTAAATCAGAAACAGATACCAAAATTTTCTCCGCTGCAACAGTCTCTTTTTTAACCACTTGTCCGTTTGTATTTAATATAACAACCTCATTTACACCATTTTCTAATGAAAGGTTTTGTATTTCAACTTTATTGGTTGCCGGATTTGGGAAAACAGTAATTATGTTTACTTGGTTGGTAATGATTGAATTTGCAGTTATAGAATCGAATATACAAATATCAAAACTGTTGCCTGCGGTTGACGGAAAATAATCGTACACCCGAACATAGTACGTATTGTTAGGTACTAAATTGGTAAACGATAATTGTTCGGTTGCGGCAGGAGCCGAAGGATTATCCGAACAGCCCAACGCGACAGTTGAAGAGCAGGTTGAATACACTTCAACAACTGCATCAAAATTAGTTTGTCCGCTTACTTTAACGGTTGCATTGGCTGTTGGAGCAACGAATTTGAACCACACATCTTCGGCCACATTACCTCCCGAACAAGATGCTGGCGGGTTTTGAGCAGCAGCACCTGCAGTATTGTGCGTGCTAAAATTGCATGATGTACCTACAGATAGCGTTATAGCTCCAGTACCGCATACATCATTAATTGCGGCAGGAGAGGTTTGATACGCACAAATATTGAATGTACCCCTTGTAGAAGAGCCATTATAACCGGTTCTAACGTAATACGTATTTCCTACAACTAATCCCAATAAAAGTAGCGTATCTCCTGTTAGCTGCGACCTGCATTTTATTTCAGTTCCACTACAACTACCGCTATAAACAGACATAAAGGCGTAGGTACTAGTGCTACTCCTATTCAAAACTTTTAATCGAATGGTACTTCCTGTTGCCACAAACTTATACCATACATCATCGTCTTGAGAAGAGATAAGACAATTGGAAGGATTTGATGATTGCGTTGCATTGTTTGTATTTACAGCCGTTCCGGAACAGGCATTGGCATTTGCTCCAACATTTATCGTGATAGCTCCGCTACAATTATCATTTGGAGGAACTGTTGATGTGGGCGCAGAATCGTATATACAAATATCAAATTGCGAATTAGATGGCACTGTATTATTATAATCTGCTACTCGCACAAAGTAAAAACTACCAACGGTAAGCCCCGTAAGCCTTACCTTCTCTGTAGCACCTGCGGCAAAAGAATCTTGACACGCCACCAAAGAACCGGCAGAGCAGCCACTGTACACTTCTACTACGGCATCAAAATTTCCCAGTCCGGTAACTTCTACCGTTGTATTTGCGCTATATACATAGAATGTAAACCATACATCATCATCCATATCAACAGCACTACCACAACTACTTTCGGCTATAGCACTTGCTGTAGCATTGGAAGTAGTGCCTCTATACGAACTAAGTATATTGCAAACCGGACCAATTCCTGTTGACAGGTAGGTGGGTGTGGCACACTCATCGTTCGATGGAGCATCTTCAAACGCACACAAATCAAATGTTCCGCTGTTGGGGCCTCCCCAAAAAAATGTTCTCACATAATAGGTTTCTCCTATAATTAAACTATGCAGTTGCAATGTATCATTCGTACCGCCATTATCAGAAACACGTGCATCACATCTAATTTCTGTTCCACCGCAACCGGCTTCGTAAATCACAAATCCAGGCGCATAAATTGTATTGTTCCCATTGCTCGAATTTACATTGGATACCTTAAGCGTAATATCCGTACTTGTTGCCACAAACGAATACCAAACATCATCGTCTTGCGAAGTACTTATACAAGAAGCCGCATCGGAAGACTGTGTAGAACCTGCAGTATTTACCGAAGTTGACACACAAGACGAAGCACTATTAGCAACCGGAACAGCTAGTGCATTTGAACAATCATCGTTTGCAAGCAGACTGCTAAAAGTAAACAGCGCAAAGATTAGAAAAATAGTATTTCGCATAAAAATATCAATAAAGCATTCACTAATATAACGCAAGAATCCCAAAAACGCAAAGGAGACTCAATAAACGCAATCAATTAATGATTGTTTTTATTATTTTACACTAACTTTGCAACATTATTTTTAGCAATTAGTTATTTGTGGGTATGAGCACTACAATACAAGACAAGAAAAATGTTGTGATTCTTTTCGCTGGCGATTCCGGTGATGGTATTCAACTAACAGGTTCCCAATTTACTTCTACTTCTGCACTGGTAGGAAACGACATAAGTACATTCCCTAATTTTCCGGCTGAGATTCGTGCTCCGCAAGGAACATTGGCAGGCGTTTCCGGATTTCAATTGCATTTTGGCAGTGTAAATGTTTATACCGCAGGCGATGTGTGCGATGTGCTAGTAGTTATGAATGCTGCAGGTTTAAAAGCCAATTTGAAGACATTAAAAAAAGGTGGAATTATAATTGCAAATACCGATGGTTTTGATCCTAAAAATTTATTGTTGGCAAAATTCCCAAAGGATGTTAATCCTTTGACAGATGGGTCTCTTAACGAGTACGAGCTTAAAACTATTGATGTAACAAAGCTTACCAAAACATGCTTAGAAGGTTCCGGACTTGGCACCAAAGAAATAGACCGATGCAAAAACATGTTTGTGTTAGGTTTTGTGTATTGGATGTACAACAGGAATATCGATTTCTCTATTGATTATATAAAAGAAACTTTTAAGAAAAAGCCTGAAATAGCAGATGCAAATATCAAAGTACTGAAGGCCGGCTACAGCTATGGAGATACTACCGAAACATTTATGAATAGGTATGTTGTAAAAGCTGCACCAATGGCTAAGGGCACCTACAGAAGCATTACAGGGAATCAAGCAGCTGCATTAGGCTTGATTGCTGCGGGTGACAAATCAAAACTCAAGTTATTTTACGCTACCTATCCAATTACTCCGGCATCGGATATTCTGCACGAATTATCGAAACATAAAAATTTTGGCGTGGGCACCTTTCAAGCCGAAGATGAAATAGCTGCTGTAACTGCTGCAATTGGCGCCTCATTTGGAGGCTCGCTTGGCGTAACAGCATCTTCCGGGCCTGGAATTGCACTTAAAGGTGAAGCCATAGGATTGGCTACTATGTTAGAATTGCCGTTGGTAATTGTAAATGTGCAACGTGGCGGACCAAGCACAGGATTGCCTACCAAAACAGAACAAGCAGATTTGTTGCAAGCTTTGTTTGGAAGAAACTCCGAATGCCCGGTTCCGGTTATTGCAGCACAATCTCCGTCCGATTGTTTTGATGCTGTTTATGAGGCATGTCTTATTGCAGTGCAGCACATGACTCCTATCTTTTTTCTTTCTGATGGATACATCGCCAATGGTTCTGAACCCTGGAAATTCCCCAAAGCAAAGGATTTGAAAGACATTCACGTAAAATTTACTACCGAAAAAAATTCAGAAAATACGTTTTTGCCTTATAAGCGGGATGAAAAACTATCTCGTCCGTGGGCGTTGCCTGGCACAAAAGGCTTACAGCACCGTATTGGCGGACTAGAGAAAGAACATGAAACGGGCAATATTTCATACGACCCCGATAACCATGAATTCATGGTACGTTTGAGGGCACAAAAAGTTGAAAAAATTGCTGACTATATACCCGAACAAAAAATTGAACAAGGAAACGGAAAAGGGAAAGTGCTTGTACTGGGCTGGGGCTCTACATTTGGCTCTATAAAAACAGCTGTTAAAGAATTGATAGACGAAGGTCATGATGTATCACAAGCGCATATCAGATACCTAAATCCGCTACCAAAAAATTTAGGTACTATTTTACGTAATTACGAAAAAGTACTTATCCCAGAAATGAACATGGGGCAACTGTTGATGCTTATTCGTTCGAAATATTTGGTAGATGCAATTGGATTAAATAAAATAAAAGGAATGCCATTTACAGCAGCAGAAATAAAAAACAGAGTAATTCAACTATCTAAATCCTAATATCTAAATCCGGAATAAATTATTTTTCGAATGTAGATATTAGACATTCTATTTTAAAACATGGATACATTACTAGATAAACCACTTACAGCAAAAGATTTTACTACCGACCAAGATGTACGTTGGTGCCCGGGTTGCGGAGATTATTCTATATTAAAACAAGTACAAAGCGTATTGCCCGAAATTGGATTGAAGCGCGAAGAAATTGTATTTGTATCTGGAATTGGCTGTTCATCGCGCTTTCCGTATTACATGGAAACCTATGGCATGCATAGCATACATGGTCGTGCAACAGCAGTTGCTAGCGGACTTAAAGCCGTGCGCCCCGATTTAAGCGTTTGGATTGTAACAGGCGATGGCGATGCACTTTCTATTGGAGGCAATCACTTAATACATTTACTGCGTAGAAATTTTGATGTAAATATTTTATTGTTCAACAACGAGATTTATGGACTAACAAAAGGACAATACTCTCCCACATCGCCTATTGGGAAAGTGGCAAAATCTACTCCATACGGCTCGCTAGACCATCCGTTTAATCCACTAGCATTGTGCTTAGGAGCAGACGCTACGTTTGTAGCACGCAGCATGGACAGAGACCCTAAACATTTGCGAGAGCTTATTTTACGCACTCACAAACACAAAGGCACTTCGTTATTAGAAATTTATCAAAACTGCAATGTATTTAACGATGGGGCTTTTGAAGTGTTTACCGAAAAATCGAGCAAGAAAAACGAAACCATTTTTGTAGAACAAAGCAAACCATTGCTATTTGGCGACAACAACGAAAAAGGAATTAAGTTAGACGGCTTTACTCCGATTGTGGTAAATGTAAACGAAGCGAATGTATCTGCAAATGATTTGTGGATACACGATGAAAAAGACAGAGTAAAAGCAGAAATGTTGGTACGCTTTTTTAATGATGCTACTGCAGATAATCATTTACCACGACCATTTGGCGTGTTTTACGAAGAGGAAAGAAATACCTACGAAGAAGATTTTAACCAACAAATTGAAAATACTATCCAACAAAAGGGGAAAGGAAATTTAGATGATTTGTTGAGAGGGAAAAACACGTGGGAGATTAATTAACATAGCAATTTATTGCAGCTTACTGTTACCATAAAACCAATAGAACACCGAGGACAAAAAGTTTTTGCTGTTGTATTCCCATTTAATAAAGAATTACAAGCTATATTAAAAACAATAGACCATGCACGTTGGAGCCAAACCAATAAATGTTGGATAGTAAATAACACCAAAGAAAATCTAAAAGAAATCCTCAGACTGCTTAAAAACATAGCTACCATAGAGGTTATAGGCCCTATTCCTGAAAAAATTGAAGATTCCGCTAACGTACTTGTTAGCCACAAAAAAATAACTAGCAATGAACTCTCCAAAGAAACACTAAGCAAAATATTAAAATACAAATATTGGTTGCGCAGCAAAAGATACAGCGAAAGCACTATTAAAACATATACAGAAGCTTTGCAATCGTTTTTAAAATTTTATTCTAGTAAACCGATTTCCGAAATAAATAACAACGATGTTATTATTTACAACAATGAGTTTATTTTAAAAAATAACTTATCGGCATCGTATCAAAATCAAGTAGTGAATGCGATAAAATTATTTTTTAGCAAAATTGAGAATACTAAAATCAATGTTGAACAAATTCATCGCCCTAAAAAAGCATTTAAACTTCCTCAGGTATTAAGTTTAAGTGAGGTTGAAACAATGCTGAACGGCTTAAGTAATATTAAGCATAAAACCATGTTGGCATTAATATATTCAGGAGGCTTAAGAAGAAGTGAACTCTTGAATATGGAAATTAACCATGTGGATTCAAAACGAATGATAATTACAATAAAAGATTCAAAAGGTAATAGAGATAGGATTGTTCCTTTGTCTGAAACAATTTTAGAAATGCTACGAAAATATTATGTAGTATATAAACCAAAAAAATATTTATTTGAAGGGCAGAAAGGCGGTAAGTATACCGAAACTAGCCTTGAAGAGGTATTTCATAAGGCAAAAAGATTGGCTAAAATTAATAAAAGTGTTAGCTTGCATACACTAAGACACAGTTATGCAACCCACCTATTGGAAGGTGGAACTAACTTAAGGTATATACAAGAATTATTGGGGCATAAGAATCCAAAAACAACTCAAATATATACACATGTAAGTAGTGAAGGGCTTGGAAAAGTAACAAGTCCAATTGAAAAATTGAAGTTAAAATAATGATAAATAATAGAGGGGTCAAAAAAGACAAAACCGGGGAAAGCCTACCAATTTTGGAAGGCTTTGTAGGGTTTTTAGATAGAAATCCCTTTATATAAAAGAGTTATGCCTAATTTTAAAAACATGAGACACCTGAAAACAATCATCTTAATTTTTGCGACTTTTTTTTCTTTGCAATCTTGTCGGCAGGACAAGACACCAAACGACCTGGACGAAATATTTTTGAGCA